>CAZCPZ010000090.1:0-6719 GCA_964499875.1 uncultured Thermoplasmatales archaeon
GATCCCGATAGCAGTGGCCTCCGGCAGGATCAACCGGAATCAATAACAGAGAGGTTATCATGGGTTGGGTAAGTCGGACTGGGTTTCATCAACACACGTCGATCGTCAGATTTAAGAGTTCCCAAACCCTTGTTTTTGGGTCTGGTTTTCTTAAATCTCCATATTTATTATTGTCGCCCGGAGATGAAATCACTCTTTTCATTGGGAGAGTAGACTCTCTCTCAAGAGTTAACCGGATTTCCGGGCGGTAATGGGGTTAGATGGTATAGATTCACCGTATTTAAAGCTTACACATGCGGAGGTAGGGGACATATCTTCATCTAAGGAGTTCATTTGTTTTTGTTCTCCCCTACACTATATTATTAGATAGGAGGTGGTATAAATACCTTTCCCCTTGCTTGTTATTGTTTCTTTCCAAAAGGAGTTTTTCCCTATTTTTGTCTGTAAATTATTTAATAGAAGTTTTCATTTTTACTTGTTTGTGGAGACAATCGAGAAGATAAAAGCTGTATGGAAACTTTTACGTTTGGAACACGGTTTGATGTTATTTCTAGCTGTACTTTCTGGTGCTATTGTTGCTGCGGGTTTTACAAGTGTCTTATCTCATCCTCTTCTTGTATTGTTCTCTTTTCTTAGTGTTGTTTTTTTAGAGGGAAGTGTTTTTGCGCTTAATGACTATGTTGATGTTGATATTGATAGGGAGAATAAAAGAATTGATCGTCCCTTAGTTAGTGGTATAGTCTCTCCTACGGTTGCATTGATTTTGTTTCTCCTATTTTTCCCTCTTTCTTTAGTTTTTGCTTTTTTAATAAATCTCTTGTGCTTTATGATCGTAGTTATTACTGGTTTTCTTTCTATAGCTTATGACTTTAAGCTTAAGAAGATTAAACTAGTGGGAAATTTTTATATAGCTTATACTATGGCTATACCCTTCGTCTTTGGCGCTCTAACTATGAGGCAGAATTTGTATGGGCTAAACCCTTCTGTTTTTTTTCTCTCTTTGATATCCTTTGTAGCAGGTGTTGGTAGAGAAATTATGAAAGATATCATGGACTATAGAGGTGATTCACTTCAAGGAGTAACTTCTTTTGTTACATACCTTGGGGTGAAGAGAACAAAGCTGCTGGTTGTTTCTCTATATCTATTTGCTGTCTTATTAGGTTCTGTTCCTTTTATATCAAAATCCTTTTCTCCGTATTACTTCAATTTTGTATATCTCTTTTTTATGTTGTTAGCTGATATTCTTTTTTTGGTAACCATTAGAGATTTATTGATTAGAGAAGATGTCAATTATAGCTTCCATAGGGTTCTAACTCTTTTTTCACTTCTCCTGGGTTTATTTGCCTTTTTGTTAGGGGCAGTGTTTAGGTAGTTTAGATAATTAGGTAACATACATAGAATTAAAATAATAAAATTTTTATATATAAATTATAAATACAATTATGGATGGGGAAGAGCTTGTTTTTTTCCCATCTTTCCTCACCGCCTTCATCCCTTACTTCCCCATCCCCTTCCTCCCTCCACGCCGGTATCAGTAATTGTATTAAAACTTTTTGCATAAATAGTTAATCACAGATTCAAATATAGCTTGTCCATCGCCTGGTTTATCTTTTAGTTCTTCCATATCCATTTCCTGCGTCATTATCCAATCTGGATGTTGAAACCTATAAAATACTCTCTCAGGATGCGGCATTAAACCAAAGACATTTCCTTCCCTATTACATATCCCCGCTATATTGCTTATGGATCCATTTGGATTCCATGGGTATCCCGCGTATTCCCCACTGGGATCTACATATCGAAAAACTATTTGGTCGCTTTCCTCCAATAGTTTGACATATCTCTCTTGTTCTTTTATTGGGAAAATTAGTTTTCCTTCTGCATGTGCACTTGGTATGAGTCTGATGTCGCCCTTTGGTATCTTCTTAGTGAATACACATTTACCGTTATTTTCATGTTTTAATAGAGTTGGTCTACACTCAAATTTATTGGAGTCGTTGATGTGTAGACATGCAGTTGGAGTTTCACTCATTGTATTATCTATTCCAGGGAGTAATCCCAGTTCAATGAGTACCTGGAATCCATTGCATACACCAAGTATGGGGTACCCCTCCGAGACAAATTCAACTAATTCTTTACCTAAACCACTTTTTATTCTTGAAGCAAGAATGGCTCCTGCTCTAACATAGTCTCCAGCTGAGAATCCTCCTGGGATCATTAAGCAGTGAAAGTCAAATAGGTTGCGTTTCTCATCCTCTGAGCAGTCTATGTGGAGGAATTGTTTGAGGTGCACAAACTCTGGTTTCACTCCAAGTCTCCTGAAAGATTCTAGGGATTCTTGTTCACAGTTTATCCCTTCTATTCTCAATATTGCTACTCTAATCTCTTCTTTTTTCATTTTTCCTCTTCTTCAGCATCACTTTTTGTTGTTTAAATTCTTTACTCTAACTAGTTTCTTACGGGAAATAATTATATAATTTCTATGTAATTTTATTCTAGTATGTGTTACATAGGACTAGTAGAGAAGAGACTTGATGTTACAAAGGAGATTTTAGCTGGTGAGAATCTGTTGAATTTCCTTCATCTCTTGGTTCAAAATAGATTTAGGATTAGTTTTCCATACATACCGAGGCTGTTATATTCTCTTTTAATGGGTTGTATCGTTGGTCCGTTTAGGGTGTTGGAGAGGTTGAGGTTCGATGCTAGGATTTGGGAAACTGAGGTTAGACATCCTCCCTTATTTATATTGGGGCACTGGAGAAGTGGTACAACATATATGCATAATCTCCTCTCTCAAGATAAACAGTTTGGTTTTGTATCAACTTTCCATGCTTTTTTACCAGGTGCCTTCATAGTCGGAGAGGGTTTCTTCAAGTCAATCGTGTCCTCTAGTTTACCTAAAAAGAGACCGATGGATGACGTTGACATGGGTGTTGATCTACCTCAAGAGGAGGAGTATGCTATTGGTGGTTTTTCACCTTTCTCTTATTATCATGGTTGGTGTTTTCCATGGAATATGGAGTTTTATAATCGATTTGTTTGTTTCAATGGTTTTCCTTCATCGGTTATTGAGAAATGGAAGAAGTTTTATCTATATCTTGTTAAAAAAGAAACTTTTTTCTGGGGCGGTAGGAGGCTTCTACTTAAGAATCCTGCTAATACCGGTAGGATAAAATTGCTTTTAGAGATGTTTCCAGAGGCGAAGTTTATTCATATCCAGAGGAACCCTTATCATCTCTACTATTCTATGGTGAGGTTTATGAGGACGGTGATCCCATTGTATTGTATACAGACCCCTCCTCCATTTAAGATCGTTGAGGAGTTAATGTTGCAATTATATGTGGAGATTTATAGGAAGTATTTCGAGGAGAGGGTTTTGATACCAGCTGGTAATTTGGTAGAGGTTAGATATGAGGATTTTATTAGAGATCCTCTTGAGGAAGTTAGGAGAGTTTATACTGTGCTGGGTTTGGATGGCTTTGAAGAAGCTGAGGATGCTTTTAAATCCTACATTGATTCACAGAGGAATGTGCGTCTTCATGAATACAGGGTTTCGGATGATGTGAGAGAGAAACTTTCTTCAAAGTGGGGTTTTATCATAAAAGAATTTGGTTACGATAAATAATACATGGTATACAGCGTGAATTGCCTTCGTTATTTAAAACTAAATACAGACAAGTTCAATTAAGTTTAATCATATATAATTATATTTAATTATACGATGGTCTTTAACTTTTATCAAAAGGGATTTAGGAGCGAATAGCTGAAATAGAGAGAAAATTTAATTAAATATAATGATATATAACTATATTTAATTAGAACAGGGTGTTAGGTTATGAGTGATGAAAAAAATAAGGATTTAAAAGAAAATGAAGAGAAAAACGATGAAAAAAAATACACCACTATCTCTATTCCAACTCCTCTTGCAGAAAAGATAAGGAAGAGGATAGAGGGGACAGGTTTCCATTCGCTCTCCTCTTATGTTACATATGTTCTCAGAGAGGTCTTGTCGGGAACAGAGGAAGAGGAGGAAGCCTTCAGCAAGGAGGATGAGGAGAAGGTAAAAGAACGTCTCCGAGCACTAGGATATCTTGATTAGAGGAGAAGTGATTATATGCCACGTCCACATGGGAATACACTGGTTAATAGACATGCAAACCCTCCTCCAGATATCAATGAACTCCCAGTATTTGAAATTTCAACAACAGTAGCAGAGGATGTAATAAACATAGCAAACGGTGTTTTCTCTCCTTTAACTGGTTTCCTATGCTATAATGATTTAGATTCTGTAATCCACCATAAACGTTTAAGCGATGACACCCCATGGACTATCCCTATACTACTAGATTTACCTCCACTAGATGGGTTTAAAGAAGGGGATACTATTCTTTTATCCAATGAGGAAACTGGTTTAAAAGCTTCAATGAAGATAGAGGAAATCTATACCTATGATAAACAACTATTAGCAAAGGAAGTATATGGAACAATAGATGAGGCTCATCCAGGAGTGGCGCAGGTGTTCAAGATGAATGAACAGTTAGTAGGTGGGCCAATAACTTTATTTCAAACTAAACCAAGACCTTTTGATGAGTATCATCTTACTCCCATGGAAACTAGGGTTTTATTTAAAGAGAGGGGATGGAGAGAAATAGTTGCTTTTCAAACAAGGAATCCTCCTCACCTTGGACATGAATACGTACAGAAAACGGCTTTAACTTTTGTAGATGGAATATTCATCAACCCAATTATAGGTAAGAAGAAACCAGGAGATTTCAAAGACGAGGTTATTCTAAAATCCTATGAGACCCTGATAAAACACTATTATCTCAAGGAGAGAGCAGTTATGTCTATACTCAGAACTTCTATGAAATATGCTGGACCTAGAGAAGCTATCCATCATGCCATTATGAGGAAGAATTTTGGTTGCACCCACTTCATAGTTGGTAGAGATCACGCTGGCGTTGGAAACTATTATGGTCCCTATGATGCACATGAAATCTTCAAGGAATTCCCAGATTTAGGTATAATACCAGTGTTTTTTAGATCTTTCTCATGGTGTACTAAATGTGGGGGTGTAGTAAATGAAAAGGTTTGCCCTCATGATCAGAAGTATCATATGCAGTTCAGTGGGAAGAATATCCGTAGAATGTTGAGAGAAGGTAAGGTTCCACCGGAGAATATGATGCGTAAGGAAGTAGCAGATACTATTCTTAAGTTTAAGAATCCTTTTGTAGAATAGAAACTGAGGGGTTTTTAAACATGGGGAAACTCGATGAGTTGAAAGGGAAAGGTTTGATTCTTCATCATTGGGATACTGATGGTGTGACATCAACTACTCTACTTTTAGAGAAACTTGATAGAGAGAGTATTGGTAACACTATACCTATTATCGGAAATTATTATTTAACAGAGGAGGAGTTAAAGAAGTTTAGGGGTTATGATTTCATTATTATAGTTGATCTATCTATACCAGAGGAGAATATAGAGAGACTTTATGACACTATAGGTAACATTTTAATCTTTGATCATCATCTTGGGAAACATATACCATATGTTTTCCACTATAATCCTATTATAGAGGGAAAAGATCCTAGTAAGTATCCATCAGCTAGTTGGATTATCAACGATTACCTTAGCAACCCTGTTAACCTATATGCTATCTTAGGTGTAATCGGTGATCACGAGGGGAAGATTAAAGATAATGAAAGGATTTGGAGTATAATTAAGGTTTTCTGTGAAGAGAATAATCTATCTTTCGATGATCTACTCCAAATGGTGTACCTAATAGATTCTAATTATAAGATTGGTGATAAGAAATCCGTGGAGAATGCACCTTGGTTACTATTAGAAGCTGATACTCCAAAAGATATTCTTGATAATTCTAAGTGGAATGAGAATCTAAAACTACTTGAAGAGGAGGTTAATCTTCAGCTTAGTCAGCCATTGGAGGTTAAAGATGGAGTGATCATCAGGAGGATGAATACCCCTTACAACATAATTTCCACTGTTACTAGAAGACTAGCTTGGGGTGAGAAGAAACCCGCTATTGTTATCAACACTGGTTTCTTCAAGGATGAGGATCAATTCTATGCTAGGAGTATTGGTAAGGATTTAAAACCCTTGATTGAGAAAGGTAAACGCCTTGGTTTTAAATGCGGTGGTAAAAAAGAGGTTTTAGGAGCCATAATACCCAAGGATAAAACAGAGGAGTTTCTATTAGAGGTAATTGAGTATCTAAGAACCTAAGGGGGTGTTGTAGTATGAGGAAGCAGAAAGCTACTAATATAACATGGCATGCCCATAAAGTTACTAGGGAGGAGAGAGAGGAGTTACTTGGTCAGAAGGGAGTGGTTTTATGGTTCACTGGTTTATCTGGTTCTGGTAAATCTACTTTAGCGAACGAAGTTGCTTACAAGTTACATAGGATGGGTAGATTAGCTTATGTTTTAGATGGAGATAATATTCGGCATGGTTTAAATAAGGATTTGGGTTTCTCTCCTGAAGATAGAGCAGAGAATATCCGCCGCATATCTGAGGTAGCAGCTTTATTTGCAGATGCTGGTGTAATAACTTTAACTGCTTTCATCTCACCTTATAGGAAGGACAGGGATTTCTGTAGATCCTTATTAGCTGGTAGGTTTATGGAGATTTATACTAAGGCTCCTCTCTCTGTATGCGAGAAACGTGATCCAAAGGGTTTGTATAAGAAAGCTAGAGCT
>CAZCPZ010000091.1:0-6647 GCA_964499875.1 uncultured Thermoplasmatales archaeon
TTGCAGATGGACCAAATAATATTCAAGAAACAAATGAGTTAAACAATGAGAAAACTCATATAATATAAGAGAAAAAGGAGGGGAAAATAAAGAGATCAATCCATGAATCCAAGTGTTTCTCAAACCTAAAAGGTTTTTATAAGTTCAACTCTGCTATAGCGGTTTTAAGTTCTTCGATATTCTCTTTTATCTCCTCCACTTCCCGTAGTTTCTCTTCCTCCAAGGTTTTTAAAACCTCATCTAGTGTAACTGTTGACTTATATATGTGAACAGGTCTACCTTTTCCCTTTCTCTTGAGATTTCTCTTAGTTACCCATCCTCTCCTCCTTAACTCTTGCATTGCTACGCTAACCTCTGGTTGCCTTAGATCTGCTCCCTGCTCAATATCCGTGGATCGACACTCATCAACTTGACAGATATACATGAGTGTCTTCGCTAGATTCTTCGGCATACCTAGCTCAGTGAGGAGTTCTACTACACGTTCATCTCTCTCATCAAATACTGTATTTGTTCTTTCCTTAATATCCCATCACCTCACCGTTATTACAGCCAATGTATAAATTTAACGTATATATTAATCTACTGGTTTTTTAAAAACCTTAGAGACCTTTTATACATGCTTAAAAACCCAGTACTTGTAGTGTTTACCTTGTGGAACAAAGACTGGTGCAGCATTAATCTCATTTCTTCCATCATTATCACAGTCTCCAATGTTTAATACAGCTAGATCACCATAAGTATCTCTTATAGTTGCTTCCTCAACATATGTAGTGCCATTCCATTGGAGGATATGGATTATACTTGTAGCAGCGCATACCTCAGGTACTCTATCATAATCAACATCCCCTATATTTACTCCCTCAATCATCAATCCTTCTCCAGGCCACTCCTCATCAAATACTAGCTTATACGATGAACTATTCCATTTAAAGATCTGTAGATGAGGAGCCATATAACCAACATGAATCTCATCTATTCCATCCATATCACTATCAGCACACCAACCACCAAAGGGAGCACCCTTATAACCATAGGATCTATATATAATCGTTGAATCAAAAGAATTCGATGTTTTATTCCAATCTAATACAACTACTCTACTACCCTCTATCAGAGGTGACACCCAATTCGTTACACCAACTACAACCTCGTTTTCACCATCTCCATCAGGATCACCGATTCCACCCATATAAGCATATCCAAAAACGGGGTCATCATAAACAGCAACTCTCCTAAGTAGAAACGCTCTCCATTTAAATACTACAACCTCAGGAACAGGTTTATCACGTGTTCCACCTCCACCAAATAATATAAGTTCATTCCTCTCATCGTTATCACAATCCCCGATGAGGCAATCACCTGATCCACCACCATTATGGAATATCCAAGGATTTAAACCTATGAGCCTATAGGATCCAGCTATATACTTATATACTGCACTATACCAGGTTACAGCTATCTCATTCTCTCCATCCCCTGTTAAATCACCTATAGCAAACCCACCAGGTGCTGGTAAAGGTTTACCAGTTAGTTTCTCTCTCAACAAGAAATAAGGATAGAAGGGACTATGAAGAATATGAGTCTCCTCATAAACCTGCTCCTTATTATTCCACTCCATAACCCTTAATGCTCCATCTCTCCCACCTATAAGTAACTCATTTCTTCCATCATTATCACAATCCCCTATAGGCTGAGAACCCTGGAAACGCCCCCCAGACCATTCTACACCAAAATCCTTCTCCCATTGAATAAAATATTCCTCAATAGTTGAAACTGACGACGATGTTTTGTATCCTAGGGTCACGCTTGGATTTAGCAAGAAGAACAATGAGATTATCATCAAAATCTTTTTCATCCAAAGTTTTTATATTACGATATTATTTAAATATCTATTGTTGCAGTAGATTTGAGAGTACATCCATATGAATCTCCGCTGCTTCCTCACCGAATAATACGAATCTAACCAGCATAGGCATAGAGGTGTTTCTAAGCTCATCTATAATAGTAGATAGAGCAACCTTTGCTGCTTCTCTCATTGGATATCCATATACCCCGGTACTAATCGCTGGGAAAGCTATGCTTCTCAAATTATATCTACGAGCAAGTTCTAAACTAGATTTATAACAAGAAGCGAGTTTCTCTGCATCACTTGGAGAACCAGAGTATACTGGTCCAACAGTATGTATCACATAAGACGCTGGTAGATTATAACCCTTTGTAATCTTAGCTTCCCCAGTTTTACATCCACCAAGAGTTTTACATTCTTTCCATAAATCTGGTCCAGCTGCTCGATGTATTGCTCCAGAAACTCCTCCACCTGGTGTAAGCCTGTTATTAGCTGCATTAACAATAGCATCAACTTCCTGCTTTGTTATATCACCAACTACAATCTCGAGTATAGAATCCCCAATCTTAACCTGCATCGTCTACCCTTAGAGGTTTAAACCTCTAAAAAATCTTTCTCTAATTTCTTTTTATATCATCTATCTTCTTAAGTCCACGCCACCATCTATACGGGTTACCTCGTTGAAGAGCATCCAATAGTTTCTTAGCAGAAACAGTTTGAAGACGTTTCCTAGTATTTATTATCCAGTCCTCAGCTTCCTTGTAACCTTGAGATAAGTATTCACAGGCAGTTGCTGCTAAATCTAGTAGATCCGCATCTCTAGCTATAACCCCTGCTTCCCCGACTCTCTCCTCAACTCTCTGCCATAAACGCATAATACTCTCTCCAATCTCATCTAGATCCCGTAGCTGCTCCACTACAGATTCTTTCTCCCTCCGCTCAATATATCTATTCGCTACCTTATGTATATCCCCTATTCTACACTCTGCTATATCATGGAATACAAGTAGTGTACAGACCTCCTCAGGATGAGGATACCCCTCAAGCTTAGCGAGGATATACCCTATCTGAGCTGCTCTCAGACTATGCTCCGCTACACTCTCAGGATGCTTCACTCCTATAAGTTTCCATCCCTCTCTCTGAATAAAACGGAGTGTACCCAACTCAAATATAAAGGAAGCGATTTTTTCATCTATCATTAAAACCTGAGAGAAATTATCTCCTCAATAAGGTTTCCCTCAGTGGTTTATCTAGGAAATAATACTTTCAATCACCTCCCTATTTCAAATATATAAACCTCTAATACCCTCCCCCCATCAGAAGGATGTGGGTTACGGGGGAATTGCCCAGAGGGGTCATGAAAAAGGAGACCCCTACGGGGCATTTCTGCCACATAGTTACCAACCATTATAATGCACAATATTCTCTATAGGTAACCTAGGTGTAGGATCTGGTTTCTCATCAGGGTAACCTATGGGTATCAACGCCACTGGTCTAATATAGCTAGGTAAACCTAGTACCCTAGATACCATATTCTCATCAAATGCTCCAACCCAACATGCCCCTAATCCTCTATCTTCAACAAGTAGTAACAGATGATCTATAGCTGCTGCAGAGTCTTGGATACAATACAACTCTCTACCTCGCCTACCATATGGTGCTACTCGTTTTAGATTAGCACATACTACAACTACAATAGGTGCCTCAGCAACAAAGCTTTGATTCAACGCAGCATAAGCAAGTTTCTCTTTCAACTCCTCATCATCAACAATTATGAAATCCCTGGACTGTAGATTCCCTGCTGATGGAGAGAGATTCGCCTCATCTAATAATCTATAGATTTCTTTAACATCTAGAGGTTCATCTCTATATCTCCTTATACTCCTCCTTCTTCGTATAACCTCTCTTAGATCCATAATATCTAACTATTCCTCTCTGAATTAAAAACCTTCACTCAAGATTAAAAGACAGGTTTTATTAAAATGCTATCTTATCAAAATAGTGAAATGTATGATCCTATTAAACTCTCTAATATCACAGAGAAAATAGTTGCATCTGGTAATAAACGGAAATACTATAGGTTTCGACCAACTAGATTCTATGGTGGAATCGCAACAGCTGATACTGTTGGCTGTAACCTTAGATGTATATTCTGTTGGTCTGGAGACAGTGTATGGCATCCAAATAAAACCGGTGATCTATACTCTCCTGAGGAAGTTGCAGATAGGCTACATGAAATCGCATATACCTATGGTTACCATCAAATCCGTGTCTCTGGTGGAGAACCAACTATAGGTAGAAGTCATCTACTCGAGTTACTGAGTTTAATTGATAAACACCTCTTATTTATACTTGAGACAAACGGGATACTATTAGGAGTAGATGAAACCTATGTTGAAGAATTATCATCTTTCTCTAACCTACATGTGAGAGTATGCCTAAAAGGTTCTACTCCAGAAGAATTCACTTGGTTCACCGCCTGTGATGAGAAAGGCTTCGAGTATCAACTCCAATCCCTAGTCAACCTAAAAAAGTATAGAGTCTCCTTCCATATAGCTCTTGTAACTCTCTCTAAATATAAACTAGATCTATATCAAAAGTTGAGAGAGATGGGTTTAGGGAAAACTTTGATAGAAGAAGAGGAGATTAAACTTTATCCAAAAGTTAAGGAGAGACTTCGAAGGAGAGGAGTTCTAGAAGAATTCCTACAAAACTTATAGAGTTAGGTATCAGATTATCCTCCTAAGGTGTACCCCAAAATTCTTGGGTCATGAGAAGATAAAAGAAGATGAGGGTTATGTAACTAGGGCGGAGGAGATGTTTCGACGATGGCCGTTTGATTGGCGGAGCTATGTCCTCAATCGCCTCATTGGTGAGGCGGGAGAAAACGGGCTCTGCACGAAACAATGCGAAAAAATGGTTGTTTCGTGCAAAAAAATATGGAGAAAGTGTGGACGGACGCGGCGGATTTCGTCAACCTCTCAAGGAGAAATTTCAGGCAACAGAGTCCAAAATTTCAGTCTGTTGGTCTCAACAGATGGGGCAGTTGGGTCTGTTCTCATTAATCTCTTCTTTTTATTTTTGTAACTCCCAGATAAGGGTAAGTTTTATTACTTGCACTTTAATCTCTGTAACGTGATTGATTTATTAATTAGACTCTTATACTCAGAGAATATAGACAAGCAGTTAATAAGGAGACTCTTGTATAACACTACATGTTCCTTGCCCTTTATCCTAGTCCTATCCTATTTTAATTTACTCGGAGTAATTTACACAAATATCATGTTGTTTTTGATTCCTTCGTTTTCCTTTTTCATCCTGTCTAATACGTACTTCAATTATGTGATCACCAAATCGGTCAAGGAGTCTCTAGGTTATGTCGATTTTCAAGAATTTGTTTCCAAGTTTTCAGATATATGGGATAATAAAACATCATTTTATAGCGATCTGCAACAATTGGGAGGGGGTAAAAAGATTAGAAGATTGTCTCTTCTAGCAGTAGCAACCGGTTTTTCACTCTTTATTTTCACCTTTTCCATTCTTTCGATTATGTTCAGATATATCGAATTAGGACGGGAGATATGGATCGCTATTACTTTTGTTCTATTATTTTTGATATATTACGATATATTGAAGCTCGATCTTATACAGAAAGATACTGAGAATATAAATGCTTACACAGGGTTTGTAGGCAATTTACTAGAAAAGTACATCGTTACCAATTCCCTGGAGCAAACGCCTCACCCAAATGCCTTGATGTATATAACATATTTTTTTGTAAACCTCCTCTCACCTATAATCAAAATTCGTGCACCAAGTTGGTATATTGATGTTGGGATTTATTATAGAGAACCAATGCTTGTTAATACACTAAGTGACCTAGTAGAGAAAAAAGAAGATAGGCAAGAGGAGGAAAAGATAGGTATAATTTTAAGAGAAATAAAAGAGAAATCTGTATTCCCAATAGAGGAACTTCTTAAAATGAAAACAGCTACCCACATATCAAAAATTTTGAACAAAACTCCAAAGGATTTTATGGCCTTATCTTTTCGATCCCAAATATAAACCTGAAAGAGAAACTAAAAAGGGCAAATCCAAAGACTTTCAAAGAAAGTATACAATACTACAAATTGTTAGCAAAACTAAGAAAAAAGAAATCATCGTTGGTTATTTATTCGTAAATTTATTTAAAAGTGTAGATATCGATGGATATGAGGTGAGACCAGGTAGAATTAGTGGGCGAGAAAAAAGAAAAGTTTACCTCAGAAACGATGGATTAATAACGTGGTATAAGCCGACCATGATCTTATATATTATCTTTGTGGGCGAAGAAAATTATATCAGAGCATTAAAAACGAGGTTTGAAATAAATGGAAGAGTAGTGCCAGAGAAATTATTTCCGATAAAGGTTTAAATTTAACAAATGGGGATTATTTTTTAGATTCTCTTTAATACCCGCACCCAACCCCCAAAGACTTTTAAATACCACGAATCCCTTGGAATTTCCAGGATGCAAGGAGTTTCATCTATCTTCAAAGACGAGTCAAAGCTTGATATGAGTTACATTCCAAGAGATCTACCCAATCGAGAGAAGCAACTGAAGAAACTGAAAAATCACTTCAGCGGAACGTTATCTCAGGGAATATCAAGGCATGTTCTGCTCTATGGAGACATAGGAACAGGCAAAACTGTGACAGCAAAGAGATTCTGCCAGATGATATCAGCGGATGCTAAGAAATCAGGAAGGGAGATAAAATGGGCAAGGGTGAACTGCATGGATCATCTGTCTCCAAACACCATT
>CAZCPZ010000092.1:0-6634 GCA_964499875.1 uncultured Thermoplasmatales archaeon
CATAGCTGGGATAATAAAGGTAGATATATGATTAAAGTTAAATCGAAGGATGTTCATGGGGCAGAGAGTAACTGGGTTACTCTACAAGTAAATATACATAGGGGGTTTCATGGAGGTTTTATCTCAGAGGATAAAAGGGATCAGTGAATTTTTATGGTTAGCTAAAAGTAGACTTTTTATTTGATCAACAAAAATTATCATGCAGATGCATAATATTTTAAGTGTCTTCTCTAAAAAATCTTGGTTTTATATTTTTAATAGTTTTAGATATACCTGGTTAGTATAGGTGTGAGTTTTTCGAGGCTTTTACTTTTAACTGTAATATCTGCTTCTTCCTCTACACATTTATCAAGGGGGTTGAAAGCTACTCCTAATCCACATCTTTTAATCATTGGTATATCGAAGCAGGAGTCTCCCACGGCTATCATCTCATCTAAGTTAATATCTAATTCCCTAGAGATTTTATCAACTGTTTTATCCTTATACATTAGTTGCACAACTACTATTCCTTCAGTGGTTAATCTTCTATTCAATGTTTCTATTCCATTAGCATAAATATAATCTATGTTGAATTTATCTGCTACTCTCCTAGCTAGTATATCTAAGCCAGCGCTAACAATAGCGGTTTCTACTCCGTGGTTATGTAGCTCCTCAATTAGTTCTTCTCCTCCACGTCGAAGAGGTATCATTGATAGTATATCCTCTAGTTTATTTAAGGTGATAAGTTCACCATCTTCTTCTCTCCATAGTGATACATCTCGTTTTATGAATTCTTTATCATCGATTTCTCCCTGTATATACAATTCTACAGATTCATCGTTTGTTACACCAAAGTATTCATGTATAAATCTCCAGGAGCTGATAGATTCTGTAAGTACTCCATCCATATCAAATAATACTAACCTTAGCTTAGATACCCCTCTAGGAGTGGCTTTCGGTGGTTCCCTTGCATCCTTATAACAGTATTCGCATTTGATATTCATTCTGCAAGTTTGGTCGCAAATATTTTCTTTTTTTAAATCTTTCCTTAATAGCAAGTCTCTCTAACTTGTTTAACCCTAATCTCTTTGACGCTGATTGTTTCCATCTCCCAACAAATTTTATTAAGGAGTTTTAAAATAATTAGATTTAAGGGGGTTTTAGGTAGATGAAGAAAGTCTCTCTACTCGTTGTGTTATCCTTAACATTAAGCAGCTTCATGGTTGTAGGTGGTTCTTCATATAATTTACAGCATTATGATCTCCTAATTATAGCTCCAGATAAGTTTCAGAAGGCTCTGGAGCCACTTGTTGAACATAAGGAATATTTTGGTGTTAAAACGAAACTAGTTCCTCTCTCCAAGGTTTATGAAGAGATGTATTGGTATGGACGAGATGATGCTGAGAAGGTTAAATATTTTATCAAGAAGGCCTATGATATATGGGGCATCTCCTATGTTTTACTAGTTGGTGGCTTCCGTTTGATGCCCATTAGATATGTTTATAATCAAGATATTAGGCATGGTTACTATGAGCCCAAGTTTATATCAGAGTTATATTATGCTGATCTCTATGATAGGAATGGTGGTTTTAGTAGTTGGGATACCGATGGTGATGGAGTATATGGTGAATGGATTGATGATGGTGTAGCTACAGAGGCTGAGGATAAATATATTGATTTATATCCTGAGGTAGCGGTTGGTAGGTTGCCTTGTAGGAGTATTGGTGAGGTTAGTGTTATGGTTGATAAGATTATTACTTATGAGTCTTCTACTTATGGGTCTTCTTGGTTTAATCGTATGGTTGTTGTAGCAGGTGATACGTACCCTGAGGTTGATAACTCATTATGGAAGGGTTATGAAGGAGAATGGTATGGTGATAGAGCTATAGAGAATATGAGTGGTTTTACACCAGTTAAACTCTATGCCTCAGATGGTAGTTTTAGTGGTCCAAGAGATGTTATAAGAGAGATTAATAAGGGTTGTGGATTCCTCTACTTCGAAGGTCACGCGAATCCATTTAAATGGAGTACTCATCCACCTAATGATCCTGATACCTGGGTGGAGGGGTTATCTGTTTTAACCATGAATTTCTTACATAATGGTTATAAACTACCTATATGCGTAGTAGGTGGTTGTCATAATCTACAATTCGATGTTCACCTAGGTAAACTTAGAGAGGATCCATGGTATTACTTTACTTGGATTCCAAAGTGCTGGGGTTGGAAGCTTACCAGTAAAATCGGAGGGGGTTCAATAGCAACTATTGGATGCACAGGGTTAGGTATGAGTAAAGAGGATAAAGAATCTTTCAGTGGTGCAGGGGATTACTTGGAACCAACTTTCTTCTATGAGTATGGAACAAATCATACTTATATCCTAGGTGATGTATGGAAGAATGCGATTATAGATTATTTGAATAGATACCCAATTGATTGGGATACACCTGCTACTAGTGATTCTGCTATTGATGCTAAAACAGTGCAACAATGGGTTTTATTCGGTGATCCCAGTTTAATGATAGGTGGTTATCCATCTAGAAACAGATAATTAATATACTATAATACATATTTTATTGTTGGTGATTAAGTCATGGTTTCCCTTAAATCACTAGGTATAATGTTGACCATTATAATACTACCTATGTTTCAAGTTGAGGCATTTGATGAATATGATCTACTCATATTAACTCCAGAGGTTTTTAAGGATCCCCTTCAACTACTTGTTTCTCATAAGGAGTCTCATGGATTATCTACTAGACTGGTTACTCTAGAGGAAATCTATAAAGGTGTGTATTTCCCAGTTGAGGGTAGAGATGATGCTGAGAAGATTAAGTATTTCATAAAGAATGCCTATGAGGAATGGGGTGTGGAATATGTCTTATTAGTTGGTGGTAAAATCGGGCAGCTTCCCTTTTGGTACTTCCCAGTTAGATATGTACATATGGGTAATAGCTGGGAGTCCTGCTATATAACCGACCTATATTATGCTGATCTCTATGATAGGAATGGTGGTTTTAGTAGTTGGGATACCGATGGTGATGGAGTATATGGTGAATGGATTGATGATGGTGTAGCTACAGAGGCTGAGGATAAATATATTGATTTATATCCTGAGGTAGCGGTTGGTAGGTTGCCTTGTAGGAGTATTGGTGAGGTTAGTGTTATGGTTGATAAGATTATTACTTATGAGTCTTCTACTTATGGGTCTTCTTGGTTTAATCGTATGGTTGTTGTAGCAGGTGATACGTACCCTGAGGTTGATAACTCATTATGGAAGGGTTATGAAGGAGAATGGTATGGTGATAGAGCTATAGAGAATATGAGTGGTTTTACACCAGTTAAACTCTATGCCTCAGATGGTAGTTTTAGTGGTCCAAGAGATGTTATAAGAGAGATTAATAAGGGTTGTGGATTCCTATACCTAGTTGGTCACGGTAGCCCCAAGACGTGGGGTAACCACCCACCAAATAATCACTCCTTCATCCGAGGGTTAACTACTAAACATATACCTTTACTTAGAAATAGAGATATGTATCCTGTTTGTGTAATCAGTGGTTGTCACAACTGTCAGTTTGATGTATCAATATTGAAGTTATTCGATAGACTCTCTGTTTACCGAGGTGAATCCATCCCTGAATGTATTGGTTGGAGGTTAACTAGGAAGATAGATGGTGGTAGTATAGCAACTTTTGGATGCACTGCACTGGGTCATACTAAGGAAGATAAAACAGCTTTTGCAGGTGGTATAAACGAGCTTGAAGTGGAATTATTTAAACAATACGGGTATTATAATGTTAAACATGTTGGTGATCTACTAAAGAATGCTATAACATGGTATCTAGATACTTATCCCATAAACTGGGATGCTACTAATGTTACTATTCTAAAGGATTCATGGGTTGATGCTCAAGTTGTTGAATCATATATCTTATTCGGTGATCCTAGTTTATATATAGGGGGTTACCCCACATAATAGGGGTAACCCGGAGGAGGGCTATTTATTGTAGAGTGATCTCCTTGGTTATATAGTCCGTCTTTGGTTCATCTGCATCATCATCTGTAACTGTTAATGTAACATTGTATACACCAGGAGCACTGTAGGTGTGAACTGGGTTTTGCTCCGTTGAAGTATTCATATCTCCGAAGTCCCATAGCCATGATGATATGTTTCCATCTGGATCCATTGATGTATCATTGAAGTAAACTGTTAGGTTTTCAACGGTATATGTAAAGTTTGCTTCTGGCGGGAGATTTGATGATATAGCTACTTGTATATTGATGACTTTTGATGTATTAGTGGTGTTTTTTCCGTCACTGACTGTTAACACTACTGTGTAGAGTCCCGGTTCCTCGTATATATGAGTTGGGTTCTCATCGGAACTCAACTCAGAGCCATCACCGAAATCCCAAGTATATATGAGTTCATCTCCATCTGGATCCGTTGATGTAGATGTGAATTTCACTGTTTGATTAACCTTTGGATTCTCAGGTGTCCAAGTGAAATCTGCTGTGGGTGGATGGTTTACTTCTTCCTCTACACACCCTCCAAGGAGCATGGTTACTATACTTATACCTACTAGTATTACAAGTTCCTGTTTCATATCTCCTTCTCTCCTCTATCATCACTTCTTATAGTTTAGAGTTAAAAAGAGGGGTTATTAGAAATAGTTTTTGGTAAAATTGGTTAATTCATCAATTTTTGTTTCTTCAGGGATAACTTTTATCCATTGGTTGTCTCTATCATTTCTTTGCTAGGATTCCACTAGCTCAACCAATTTAAAATTAGAAAGAAGGTTCTCAGTTCTTGCTTCAATTCAACAGATACGTTGATTCCTATTTTAATGAGAGTATCCACCCAGTTTTAGACTTGGATCACCAAATAACTGGTATACAGTTACAGCATGGTATTCCTCAATTTGCTCCATTGGGTTCTCTAAGACGAATTTTCTTATGGAACCACTATGTGCTTCTCCAAGTGTAGTGGCGTTACCCATTCCTATCATATAAAAGAAGTTTACTTCTAGTTCTGCGTTTAAGCTAAGGGGTTCACCCTCCCATCCAAGACCATATCCAGTGCAACCCGTTGAAGCTATTGCTCCACCCCATGGTAGGATACATAACCCCCAGCTGAAACAGAAAGGTGTCGGATACCAAGTCCAGTAGTAGTTGTAGTTAGTTTTCCTATTAAGTAGTATTTTCAATATCGATATGTTAAATAAACCATTGTGGCATCCTCCAACTATTACAACAGGTAGTTTATCCTTATTCCTTAGTTTCCAGAAATCAATAGTGCTTAATCCCCCAGCCCAATCTTTTGGATACTCTCCATCGGCCCATATCGTATCCCATAGCATTGGGTTACCGTGTCCCTCAAACAATACATATCCTGATCCATTGGATATATAGCTAGTTATATCCTCCGGTATAGGGCAGGGTCCCCCAGTGTCTCTATTAGAAGCATAGATTTTTATTGGTTGAACGAGATCATTCATGTAACTAATAGCTAGATCACATAGGTATTCTCCGTCTGGTTGACCATTATAGAGATCAAAGGTTTTACCAGCTATACCAAGCATCCTTTTAAACCATGTTTTTTCACCTAGGTTGTTTTCCTCATATCTTATGATTTTATCCACTAGTATATTTACTTCTACGATGTTTCTACAAGCAAGTCTACCGATGTATACATCAGGTGTTAAATCTAGGGTATCTCTTCTACTAAGTAGTTGTAGCCATTCGGCTATTACCCCATTCCCATTGGAATCCCAATCCTCGAATTCCCAGCTCTGAGTGGACTCATTATACCTATAGATGTCACTATAATATAAATCGGATATGCAACCATATTCATCGGGTGCTTCTTCACCACCAGGTAAATGTATGTTGGTGTATCTCACTGGTATATACCAATCCTTGGATCCTTGATTGCAGTCATCTTTGTCATCTGCGTATATATAAGATTTAAGTCCACCTACTAGTAGTACGTATTTTACTCCCCATTGTTCGATTGCGTCTTTTATGAAGTATTTGATTTGCTCTGGTTTATCTCTACCACTGTATTCCTGGTAGATTTCCTCTGTTGTTTTCAGGAAGGTTTTCACTCCAACACTATTCTTATGATCCACTAGTGGTTGTAGAGCTTCTTTAAAACACTCTGGTGCTATTATAACAAGATCATACTCCGTAGGTGTAATGATATAACCCGGATCATCATATATTATCTCTATATCAGCTCCATATATGTAATATAGTTTCTTATCCGCTGGTGTATATTGTATAGGATGAACTTCAACTGTTAGGAAGGTGATTGGTTCTCCATTTTTTATTCCGCATCTTATATTATATGTAAACCATTCACCTGGATATCTGACGTGTTTATTATACACGGCATTATCCTCATGTGGTTCATATTCGTGCTTCTCTATAATTGCTCTTGGAGCAGGAATGATTTTCTTATCTATTTTCTTCTCCATAATATCTGATACTATACAAGTAATGCTTTGTATCCTAACATTTTTAGAAAACGCGAATGTCTTTCTATAAACCGGTAGCATAGGTTTATCAGGAGAGTTTAAATAGGCATTAGCTCCTTTTATCTTCACGGTTAAATAGTCTCCTGTTTCAACCAGTGTGATATCTTTTGAGAAGAATATAT
>CAZCPZ010000093.1:0-6564 GCA_964499875.1 uncultured Thermoplasmatales archaeon
GGGTAGCTTGGTATCCTTGTGGCTTCGGGAGCCATAGACTTGAGTTCAAATCTCAACGGGCCCATACAGCTCATAAGGAGAAAATCTGGGGAGAGTTGCGTTAAAAACGCGATTTCTTCCCACGTCTTTACACTGTAAACCATCATGCTTTCATAAAATGTATTATTAGGAGTTTAAAGGTAATTTAAACTAACCCATAAATCCTATCAACGTTAATATTCTAACTCTGCTTTTTCACAGACTATACCTATATATCATGTATTTTTTATATAACTGTGCACCTGTTTTTTCGACTACTCTTCTAGAAGCTTTATTCTCTGCATCTACCCATCCAATCTCTGCTGAACGATAATTTCTTTTCTTCATCTCTAATAAAACCTTATAATTCATGTATAACGCTAATCCTTCTCCTCTAAAATCCTCTTTAACACCTATTAGGTGTAGTTTACCTGATTCTATATACCTTCTAAACCATAAGAATTTGAGGAAACTCATCATATTTATTCTTCCATTAAACCTCTTAATGACTTGGTTATAATCTGGTATAGCCCATAAGAAACCTATTGGTTCATCATTCCTCTCTGCGATTATAAATAAGTGAGGATCTATGAACCATCTAAGTTCTTTTATACCAAATCTACTTCTAACTTCATCATATGATACGGGTACGTAACCCCAATGGTTAGAGAAAACCTTCATAGTAAAAGGAATCCACCAACTAAGCTCTTTATTAACTCTCAGACGATTAAAATACCTTATATTAACCCCCTTTATTCTCCATTTCTCTTCAATTTCCACTAAATTCCTGGATAAAGATTTAGTTAAATCCACTCTATATAGTAGCTGCTCCCTTGCTCTTCTAAAACCCAGTTTTTCTATAAAGCCTATATAATATTTTGGATTATATGAGGATAGAATAGATGGTGGATACTGGAAACCTTGATATAGAAATCCAGAGATCATATCAATCCTACCGTTTATGGGACCATAAACCAGTTTAACACCTCTCTCCTTAAACCATTGTTTTGCTACAGTGAATAACCCCTTCCATACATCAATATCTCTAACGGCTTCAAGGAAACCAAAGAAACCTGTTTTTCTTCCTCCCTCCTCAGGGAACAAATGATCAATGAATACCGCTATTCTCCCTTCGCATGACTCTTTTCTTTTAACAATAAATAAATCTGTTTCACTATGCCTCCAAAAAGGGTTTTCTTTTTTGAAGAAGCTATGATACTCTCTCCAAATAGGAGGGACCCATAATGGATCATCACTATAGATAATCCATGGTAGATTAAAGAATTCTAGGAATCCCCTCTTAGATAATATTCTATATACTTTAACCTCTTCATCTAAAACTAGTTTACCTCTTCCATCTTCATCCTCAAAGATATATGTTTTCATCATAGCTTCCCTTTATCCAAATAAGTTTTTTAAACCAGGGTAATCCGGAGGATACTTCCTAATCTTAAAAACTTGGTTATCCATTTTTGTTGGAAATAGATTTAGATATTTCCAAACTACTTCTCTATCCATTGTCACCTCAAAAAACAATCCTTCCTGTCCACTACATATCAATGTATTCCCATTCGGTAACCTCTGTGCCCCCGCTATATTGAAGGAGAAAAAACGTTCACCGTTTCTACTCTCCTTGTAAACCCAGAAGGATTCCCTTGGTGGAAACGGAGAGTTTGGTTTACGATGATAAAAGCCGTTTTCATCAACAGGTGGAATAATCTCCTCTACAGTGGAGTACCTGCCATCAGGTCTACCCCAACCATTATTGAAAACTAGTATATTACCCTCACCTGGAGAGCCTTTATCAATCCATTGTGCATCATGTTGACCAAAGAATCTTTGATCCTCTACTGTTCCAGCTCTATAGGTTTGAGGATTACCCCATCTATACAATAGATCCCCTCCTCTACCATACCTACCTCCGCTGTGACCAGCTGCTTCCTCCAATGTAGTACTATGATCAATTACCCATATCTCATTATACTCATGTACACTCAACAATACCTGATCAAACTCTTCATTATAATCAATAGAGTTTATATGAGCTATATCTCCACCTATAAATGCTTCAGGATAATTAATATCTATAAGCTCCGGGTGCTTCGATACATCCCCATAGTTATCCTTACTAGGGTCAAAATCTTGTATAAGGTGATCCCACATATGCCACTCCCACACAATCTCATATCCACTCTCACCTATAGGTTTAATCTCTAGTATGCAATCAGGCCATAAACCCCATTGTGGAGAAACAGTATCTGGGTTCCTACCGGCTTTTACAGCTTCCTCATAGCTTTTATACTCCCATGCTATAGCAAGTATATTCCCATTTGGTAACATTTCTACATCATGATGCAGACACATAGTCTCATTTGATAACTCAAAATACCATAATAGTGTTCCATTCCAATCTATAACCTCTATTCTACCTCCTACTCCACCACTTGGGAAATTAGGATTAGGATAAGGGCAAGCGGTTCTAAGAAGCCTACCATCCTCTAATAGATAAACGGATTTACCAGGTATATAGGGCCGCTCCCAGGTATGTAATATATCACCACTATTATTTATTAGATAAGTAGTCTTAGAAACCATAGGTGAGAATAGTGTATAACCCTTGAAGGCGCGGGGATTCTCTATTATATCCCTAGTTTTTATAACTACTACTCCTATCACCCTTGCAGCGATACCCTTTCTATCTAGATGTGCATGAGGAGCAAGAACCGTAAACATAAACTCAGGTTGAGAACCACTGAAACCCATGTTTAAACCATAAATGTGTATCTTTTGAACCCATACCTCCCCGGTCTTCAAATTATCTTTCTCATACATCTCCTCTGGAATGTTTATTCCTTCACCATTGGAAACCTCTACATTAAGTGTTACATGGTTGAGGTCAACGTTTCCATCATTTTTAATTTTAACAGTCACCCCTATCCCCCCCTCTATACCTATGATAGATAGATGAGGATGAGGATTATCTAATATATAAGTTGATTCAGATGAAATAATACTACTGAATAATAATGGAATAACAAAGAGGCTAACCCCCCATAGGTATCTTAACTTATCCTTCATGCAAAACATAATATCTCCAGCAAGTTATAAATATTCTCCCTATTATATCAAAAACCTAAGATGTCTCTTTATTTAAAAACGTTGTTACTTAGCCTCACACTACTGATGCTCACATTTGAATCTAAAACCATAGCAAAGGATTTAGATAACAATGAATGGTGGAATAATTGGAGTTATAGAGAGAAGATAGATATACCAATAGATACATCTCTATCAGAATCAAAGTATCAACCAATAGATATTAGAGTTGAATTCAAGGAACCTTGTTGGGTAGAAGATGAAAACCATTACTCTATTAGAGTAATTTGTCAGAGTAATGGAGAACTCGTTGAATTAGAATCTCAGATCTATGATCTACATTTCATAGATGATTCTCATATTGATTCCTGTGGTGTAGTCTTTCTTATACCTGGTTTCGCTGATGGAGAAGAAGAGTATTATGTATACTATGATGATACTGAGAAACCAGCTCCAAACTATACTGATCACGTAAAAGTAGAGGAATCATACTATCGATACGAACCTATACCAGGTTATCCTCTTGAATCACTTTACTACAAGATAATAGATGATGGATTCGTTATCTATACTATTGCTCAACAAGGACACTTCATGGGTTACTCGACGGGGCAGCACATAACTAAGATGAAGAGGAATATAAAACTGGTTTCTCCTCAAAATGGTGAATTATTCGCAGCTTTCGATTTCCGATACTGTTATGATATAGGGTTATTTGACTACAGTTCCACTAGTCAAAAACTATTGTCAAAAGAGATAATAGTTGATGGTAACTTAATGGTTCAAATGAGAATAACTAGTACATCAAATAGAGAGGACTTAGAAACCACTGCAATCTACACCTACTACCATTCACCATCTAATGAGTCTCGCATAAGAATTCATGTGACTCATAGAGTACTAGAAGATGTAAAAGTATACCCAGATGTTAACACGGATGGGATATTCTCCACTCTTCAATGTGGAGGAGTTAAAAGCTCCTCTATAAAAGAATTAAACATGGGTAAAATACTACCATATCTACACCTCTACAATGAGAATAACCATATAATGGAATTCTCAATAGATGAAGACCCTGAGTATATACCAGAGGATCCAGATATAAGAGTTATCCGATGGAGTGATGATATAGACCTGGGAAGCCCTGCCTGGGTGTCATTTGATGAAGGGGAAAAAGGTAAGGCACATGGAATAATATTCGATACACAAGAGGTTCTACAGGTTAACGCCTTCGAAATGGACTACCCTCATCTCCCAGGTTTAGAGAACAACCTAGCAGCTATACAGATAGGTAGGAACTCCTATGAATTAGGTGGTATCCACAGCCTTAGTATACCAAGAGGTTTCTCTATAGAATTCAACGCTGAGTTTTTCTCAACAGAACAAAGAGGGTATATAGGTGTTAATAGAGAAGCAGATTTATTCACTAAACTCATTAAACTAGTATCAATCAACTCTTTTGGAGAAGAGGAAACAGAAGAAAAAGAGAGACATACGTTAACATCATACATACATCTAGCTCCATCCATACCATTAGGTGTATATCTCTCAGCGTTAACGGGTTTAAATTTATCTTACATAACGGCTGAGTTGTACCATAATGGAGAGTTTATCTCATCAAAAACAGTTGGGAGAACAACATTTAAAACACCTACTACGAGAAGCAAACTTTTAATTCCACATGTAGACTGGTGTAACCTATCATTCTTTAAAAAAACTGTTTTCTCAAACCTGGATAAAGGGATATACATCATCAAGGTATATAGAGAGAACCCTCCTCTAAAAGATAATAGAAGTCTAATAGGGTTAGCAATAGTTAATCTATCCAGTGACACTACCATACATATATATTGCACCATTGGATTAGTAGTTAAAACTAAGTTGTTAAATCAATATAATAATAGTCTCACAAATGCTAAAGTAGAGATACTCTATAGCGATATTGTCATAGAAAGTAAACTAACAGGCGTCGATGGAGAAGCAACTCTGGATATCCCTTTATTCTATAAATTCAACCTACGTGTAACATACAAGGGTTTCATAGTGTATAATAACTCCTTTAAAACTAAGCCAGTTAATATCATATCTCCACCTGTGTTCAATATAAAGATTAATACTCACTCGCTCATACTTAGAGTACTAGATAAACTGGGTTTACCCATAGAAGTTGAGTTAAACCCATGGTTATCTAACCAGGATGTTAACATCTACCCTGACACCTATTATAATAACATCTATTACTTTCATAATCTTCCAACACCCAAAGAATATATTTTACATATTAAATATAAATCATGGATTTTAAATAATTCTTTGTCTATATCATCAGATAACCTATACACAGTAGTGTTCCCAGTGGAACATAAAATAAAGATTAGATTACTTGACACACATGGTTTACCAATGAATATAGATGAGGTAACGCTGAGTAGAGGAGATAGAAATCTTTATTTCTCAAACGATGAATTCCTACTTCCACCAGGTAAATATAAATTGATTGCGAGATACAACAAGGAAATCATAGCTCAAAGAAATATACAAGTATTTAGTGATAGAGTATTCAACATAGTGACCTACAAGAACTCCTCATTGCCAATATGGTTTCATTTAACTAGTTTAACCCTACTAATTCTATCTATATACAGTTTTATAAAGAAGAGTAGATATAGAATAGGTTTCTCATTACTACTCATATCTATCTTATTATCTTCCCTTGTACTTCCATGGTGGAGTATATATGGTTATACTTCCAATGGCAAAGTTTCCACTAACCTCTACATGTTCCCCTTGAAATTGGTGACACTAGTGGATATAGATGATGTCAAAGCAGGAGAAACAAGTTTTCTACCAGAGGAATTCCAGTTATATGCGGGTTTAATACCAATCCTATTAATACTTGTGTGTTTATCACTAGTTATCTCACTATTCTCCAAGAGATACCTCTATATATACTCTTTCATAATAATTCTAATAGTAGCATCTATGTTGATATTCTTAGTAGGAGTTTCTCTACTAGTAGGTGTTGGGGTAGGTACTCTTATAGGTTCAAAGACTCTACCTGTATCTATACCTGGTGATGAGAGTATAGAATTGTTATGTAGATGGGGTCCAAACATAGGTTTCCTACTATTCTCATCCTCTATCCCAATAATGATGGTGTTATTGAAACAATTCAACAAATGGAATCTACCTACTAGATCTCTCAGGAGGTTTATAACCCCATGATTTAACTGTGAAATCCCAATTCTCATCTACTCTCCTAATAACCTCATCGTCTATCCTATAAACATTTGTTTTATAACCTGACTGCTCAATAAGGTAATTCTCCATAGCTCTTTCTGCTTCTTCAATCAAGTCTACTCCAAAGAAGTCGTATATGTTTCTTACTACTCCCATTGGGTCTTTAATTAAATCCTCGTATCTAACCTCAACTAGGTTTCCATCAGCTAC
>CAZCPZ010000094.1:0-6517 GCA_964499875.1 uncultured Thermoplasmatales archaeon
AAGAGATACACTTAAGAAGATTGGTGCACCTACAACCTCTCAAGAACTCGGTATATCCAAGAAGAAGATTATAGAAGCACTAGTACGTGCAACGGAGATAAGACCTGATAGATATACCATCCTAGGTGAACATGGTTTAACTGAGGAAGCAGCGAAAGCACTTGCAAAAAAAACAGGGGTGATATAAAATATGACTTTGGTAACCTTGATAGGAGAGAAACTAGCTGAGAAAAACTTGGAGTTTATATATCTTGGACCATTATCTGAATGCCGAAATTGTAAGCTAAAAAATGTTTGCTTCAACTTGAAACCCCATAGGAGATATAGGATAACTAATGTGAGAGATAAAAGACATAACTGTAACGTCCATATGGGGAATGTAGTAGCTGTTGAAGTAGAGGAATTACCAATTGAGGTTACCGTGGAGAAGAGGCATACACTTGGTAGTATAGTTAAGATTGAGAAGAAAGAATGCGATAACGTTGAATGCAAATACTATGAGTTATGTACTAATGAAGCGATACAGAAGGATAAAACCTATAAGGTAGTTAAAATCTATGGTACCATAAATTGTCCAAAGGGCCTCAAGCTTAATAGAGCAGAGGTTATAGAGTAGAGAAACCCTTACTCCACTTATTTAATCTTGGCTTCCTTTCTAAGTAACTCTACTTTATCTGTTTTCTCCCAAGTAAAATCTGGGTCTTCTCTACCAAAATGCCCATAAGCAGCTGTCTTCTTATATATTGGTCTCCTTAGATCTAAATGCTGTATAATCTGCTGTGGAGTTAACGGGAAGAACTCCCAGATTAATTCCTCAATTCTCTCCTCTGGTATCTTATTAGTTCCAAAACAATCTAGATATAGAGACACGGGTTCTGCTACTCCTATAGCGTATGCTAGTTGAAGCTCACATCTATCTGCTAAACCAGCTGCTACAATATTCTTAGCTATATACCTAGCAACATAAGCAGCGCTTCTATCAACCTTTGTTGGGTCTTTACCAGAGAATGCTCCTCCACCATGCCTACCAACACTTCCATAAGTATCAACCATTATCTTCCTACCAGTTAACCCTGCATCAGCATAGGGGCCACCTCTAACAAAGGAACCAGTAGGGTTCACGTGAAATACTGTATCACCATCAATCCATTGCCTACACACTGGTTTTATAACCTTCTCTATGATATCCTCTCTAAGCCTATCATAAGAAACCCCGCTATCATGCTGAGAGGATACCACGATTGTAGAAGCTCTCAATGGTTTACCATTCTCATCATACTCAATAGTAACCTGTGATTTACCATCTGGTCTAAGATATGAGATTTCACCGTTTTTTCTAACAGTTGATAACCTCTTTGTTAACTTATGAGCAAGAGTTATTGGAAGAGGCATAAACTCCTTAGTTTCATTGCAAGCATAACCGTACATCATCCCTTGATCACCAGCACCCATCTCTTTATGTAAACCTGAACCCTCTGATACCCCTTGGGATATATCTGGGCTTTGCTCAGTGATTTGAACCCATACAGAACAAGTCTCCCATTCTATACCGTAATGAGAATTCGTATAACCTATCTCTTTAATTACCTGTCTAACAACATGGGGTATATCAACGTACGCCTCGGTGGTCATCTCTCCGAAAACCATTACACCTCCATTCTTAGTAGCGGTTTCAATAGCAACTCTAGAATAGGGATCCTGTCTTATAGCTTCATCTAATATTGCATCAGATATGAGATCACACATCTTATCAGGGTGACCCTCAGTCACCGACTCTGAGCTTATAAGTCTCCTCCTCGTCATATAGTATCACCTAGTCTTTTATGGTTTAGGGAAGAGAAATATGGAGGATAGATATTAATGTTTTTAAAATAAAGGGGGTTATTCTGGTATACGTCTAGAGGACCATACTTCTTCATCTAGTTGCTGGTATACCTCTTCCTCAGAGAGATTCTCAATGGGTTGCACTGGTTTCTTCTCGCTTCTCATAACAGTATGTCTACCACCAGCGGCATTCTTATCATTAGCATACTTTAGAATAACATCCTTCCGTATCTGCCAGTAGTGTGTACGCCATTCTCTTCCATCATAGAGAGTTGTCTCCTCTCGCTCTGTAGTAAGCATACCTTCTTCTTCTAGTATATAGAAGAGTTGTCTGTCCTCTGGATCCAAGACATTGTCTATTACTCTATCATCGAAACCAAAGATGTCCAATACAAACTCTGCGTCTCTCCTAGCCTCCTCTATATCTACCCCGATTCTATTGGCGATGGCTTTTGAGAGATCCTCCAAAGTTATAATACTCATATTAGTTAACCTCTTTCACTTGCCTCTCCATTCTAGGTCTAAATAAATCTATTCCTTCTGTTATTTATACTTTTCCAATTTTAGTTTCTCTAAGAAATATTTCACGGGTATCCACCTACTCTAAGACTTGGGTCTCCTAGTAGAATGAATTCTTCTATGGTGAAGTAGTCCTTGAAAACATAGTTTAAGTAATCAGTTTGAGCTGACATCAGCATCTCTCCAACGGTTACTCCCTCGTGGTATGATTTAAAAAAGTGTACATCTAGGTATCCGGCTCCAGCATATACACCATATCTATCAACATATGTATAAGCTGGTCTAGTTGCACCTATAATAGCTATGGCTCCACCTCTCTCCTGTTTCAGGAAACACCATGCGAAACATGGTAGTATATCACCGGGTTTAGCATGAAGAAACAGGTTTAGGATTGGGGTTTTCCATTTAAAGTAATCCCTTAGATCACTGATGTTAAAATCTAGTTTAGCTGTGAGACAGGCGTCCATGAAAACCACTGGTAACCTATACCTATTATGTAGAAATTTAAGGTAGGGAGTGTAGTAGAATATGAGGTTATGGTTTAGTATAGCATTGGGTCTATACGTACCCCATCCATGTTCAAAACCATGTCCAGCATAGCTTAGGAAACCTGCACCCTCTGATACTGCATGGTTAAAGGTTAATACATTAAGATTATGCTTAGAAGCCCATAGATAGATTTTCTCAAATCCTGGTAGCTGCTGAGCTACCTTCATATTGGTAATCTCCCCCTCATATACAAAGGGAGGGCTGAGTTTTGCAGGTGGAAAAGTATCTCCTCCAACTAGTATAATCTTCTGGAACCATATTTGATTATAAGTGACATCCTCATAGGTTATAATCTTATTTATTATATTGGATAACTCCGAGGATGAGCTGCAAGGTATTCTACCGATGAACACATCTGGATATAAATCAACCTTATCTAAGTCACTATCTGCTCGTGGTGGGAAAACCCTGTTATAATTCACTTCACCGAAGAGGTTATTATTATTCTCATCCCAGCTACAGAATTCGTATCTAGAATTATATAGGTCGGCATAATATAGATCAGTTAGTATACCAAAACCATGGTAACCTGACCATGGATAAGCATCAGCTTGTCTTATTGGAAGCTGAGTTATATCACCTATTAATAATACATATTTAACTCCATCCTCTTCAACCATGTTTTTAATAAAGTATTTTATCTTCTCCGCTTCATCTCTGCCATCATACTCTCGATATATATCATCTAGTACACCTACTATGGTTCTTACTCCATGTAACTCCTTATGCTTTATCAAGGGGTTGAGTGTTGAGAGGTAACTGCGAGGTGTTATTATTAGTAAATCATAGGAGGAATTATTGAGTAAAATAGTAGGTGAATATTTATAGAGAATTCTAATATTGATACCCTGTATATATTCGATGTAATTCCTCTCTAGATTATATCTAATAGGTTGTATTCTAAGCGTTAAGAAGAGTGTATGCACCCCAGTCTTGTTTAAGCCTACTCCAAGGTTATATGTCAACCATTCTTCTGGATATACACTCTTTGTGTAGTTGGAACCAAGAGTTTTATCACCATTAATGGAATGGAAGAGAGGGGTTTTAACTAGAGGAGAATCTAGTTTATGGTTAACGGGTGGGGTTATACTATATTGGATGTCCACTATCTTAGTTCCCCATGGGAATTCTAATGGTTTCACAAAAATAGGTATCCTTGGGAGAGAAGGCATTAGTAGATAGCTGTTTGCTTCTCTAAGGGACAGGAAACCGTTTTTGATAAATGGTTTAGAGAAGACAAAACTGATGTCCACTAATTCAGTATCCTCATAATTTGCAGTAGTTATTACTATGGGTAAGAGAAGAAACAGGGATAACACGAGAATAAATATTGCTCTCATAACCTATTACACCTTACGATGTAAGTTAATTGAATTATATTTAAATATTATCATGAAACTGCTTGTGGAATACTTTATAATCCAATAAGGGTATATAGTAGTTGATGAAGATTGAGGAACTTAGGGAGGAAGAGCTCTATAGAGAGTATAATGGAGAGTGGTTATTGATATTTAAGGATGAGGTTGTAGAGCATAGCCGTGATGTAGAAGAAATCTTAAGGTTAGCAGAGGAATTATTCCCAGGGGATATGTTATCTGAGGTTAGGATTAGAAAAGTCTTCTCTAAAGGGGAAAGGTTGTATTATGGGTGATGGAGAGCTAATATTTGAGTACTATAATTATCCTATAGTACCAGTAAAATTTAGGTACAAAAGTAGGAAGACACCTATTATAGAGGCTCTACTTGACTCCGGTGGAGACTTTATAGTTATCCCTATGCCGATTGCTAGGTATCTAGATTTAGAGCTAGAAGACGCTGGAGATGTTGATACTGCAGGTGGTAAGATAACCCTATTTAAAGCTTATGTGGATATGGTTGTAGGGGATAAAGGTAGATGCTCCTATTATCCTAACAAGGAGATACATGTTTCAACTAGAAATGATATACCAGTGTTACTGGGGAGGAACCCACTGTTTGAGGATTATGAGATAATCTTTAGGAAACAACAGAACCAGCTTATCCTAAAACCTGTTAAGGTATCTATTCAAGATTGTTATCCATTCTAATCATTAACGACTTCTTCCAAAAAAGGCTTTAGTATGTTAAGATATATGTTATCCCATACGAGATTATTGATAACATACCTATACATCCTATGAGGCTTAAGATTAGAGGTAACCTTGATTATCTGCTCAGCTATTTTCTCTGGTGGATCATCTACATTGAAGTAGTAAACGTTTTCTCTACCGATACTTTTAAACGGAGGTATAGTTGAGCAGAAAACAGGTAGTTTAATCATACCTGCCTCTATCAAAGGTATACCAAACCCTTCTTGTGTACTAGGTAGAAATAGTATGTCAGAGATTAGATAGAGATCCCTCATAGTTATCCTATCTGCAGTCATCTTCTCTCCATCCTCAAATCGATATTCTGCTACTATTATAACATAGTCATCTAAACCAAGGTTTCTAATGAGGCGACGTAGATGATAATAGTAATCCTTATTCTTCTTCTCATGTGGATCATATGCACCTGTTAATAAGAGTTTAGCTGAGACACCTTTCTCATGGAGTGCAGATAAGACTTTTATAGAGAGTTCTATGTTTTTACGAGGATGGAGTCTAGAGGGTTGTACTAGTATTAGATCTGAGGAGAACAAATTATTTTCTTGTATAAGCCTAACTGTTGTTCTCTCGAGTTGAAAGAATTGTATGGGGTCGATACCATTTGGTATAACTCTTAGTTTCTCTTTTAAACCATATAGTTTCCTAAACTCTTCTGCTCTACTATCCGAGATTGTAACATAGTATATGTCATCATCATATTCTTTTAATATATTCCATGGTTCATCATCTAGAGTTGGACTGTAGGATTCATAGAAGTATGGTGAATCATGATTCCAACTTATGATCTTCTTATCCTCAGCTAGTCTATGTAAAGCTATTGTTAGTGGTAGATTATAAGGCATAGTTATTACGTTATGAGCAATCAACACATCTATATACTCTAAACTTTTCCTTAGATACCTTAGGATTCTCTTGGAGTACAACATGATTTTATCTATATTCTCCTTTGCATTCCTTTGAAGTCTTTGAATCCTAATGTTTCTAGAGGAGAGTAGAGGGTTAATCTCTATCTCATATTCATCTGCGAAATGTCCACCGTTACCTGCTAGTATCTTAACTGGGTGATAATATCTATGGAATAGAGAGGCTTGCTGCCTCAGTATCTCTTCTACTCCTCCAACAAAAGGAGGACAAGTGTAGTGTAGGAGCCCTATATTCATCAAAACTCCACCTTTTTCGTTGATCCTAGAATGTGTGGAATAATGGTAATAGTTTTTGTTCTAAAACCTCGTAGGAGAAGAATCTTTTACCCACACTGAAGTTATGTTCAACCATTCTATGTCTATACTCATTGTTTGTTAAAACCTTTTCTATCTTATCTATAACCTCTCTTGTAACAAAGTCATCGAAGGCTATAACATTGAATCCCCTTGATTCTATGTCCATGACATAAACAGAGTATCTATTCACTACAATTGGTTTCTTATAATAGATTGCTTCAAGGAAAGCGTTTCCAAAACCTTCTACGCTACTGGGATATGTAACTAGGTCAGCTGCTT
>CAZCPZ010000095.1:0-6511 GCA_964499875.1 uncultured Thermoplasmatales archaeon
TTAATCCCTGTAAAATTAATGGAGTAACCAAGGTTTTTTCGACGAATCTAGAAAAAATTAACATAAACCTTATAAAAATCTTGTGTATGTTATAAAAATTGTTTACTGAGGTTTAAGTATGCTGAGAGTTAACGGGTTTGAGATTGATCCATTGGATGTCTCAATGGAGCCATTAGCGGGGTCTACTTTCACCAATCTACTCCGGTTGTTAGCAGAGAATCATTTTAGAGTAGATCTAATGGGTATACCTAGAGCTCTTTATTCTCTACTTATGAGTTTCTTTATATCTCCACTTGGTATATATGAGAGGATCAAGTATAGTAGAAGAGTTAGAGAGGTTTCTATAGAGAAACACCCGATTTTTATTGTTGGTCACTGGCGTAGTGGCACAACGTATCTACATAACCTTTTCTCGCAGGATAAACAGTTTGGATATCCAACTACTTTTCAAACAGTGGCTCCTGCTTTGTTTCTCTGTTTCGAGGAGATGGTTAAACCAATTGTTGAGTCTTCATTACCTGATAAGAGACCGCAGGATGATGTAGAGTTAGGAGCTGATCTACCGCAGGAGGAGGAGTATGCTCTTGGTAATATTTCTCCTTACTCATTCTATAACGGTTGGTGTTTCCCTAGGAATATGAGTCTTTATCATGATTATGTGGATATGCGAGGAGTGCCCAGAGAGAAGATTGAGGAGTTTAAGAGAATCTATGTTTATTATCTTAAGAAGTTGACTATATACTATGATGGGAAACAACTTGTTTTGAAGAATCCTTCTAATACAGCTAGGATAAAGATATTATTAGAGTTGTTCCCAGAAGCTAAGTTTATTCATATATATAGAAACCCGTATCATGTGTTTTTATCTATGAAGAGGAATGTTGAGAAGGAGATGCCTCTGTATTGTCTTCAGAAACCGATGGATCAAGAAACATTTGAGAGATCTATAGCTGAGTTATATAATAGGATGTATGATAAATATTTTGAGGAGAAGAAACTTATACCTGATGGTAATCTAGTGGAGGTTAGGTACGAGGATTTTGTTGCTAATCCTCTCTCTGAGATGAAGAGGATTTATGATGAACTTAATTTACCAGGTTTTAATGAAGCAAAAGATTGTTTTGAGAGATATATTGAGTCTCAGAGGAAAGTTAGAGTTCATAGATATGAGATTGATGAGAAGTTAAAAGAGAAGATTTATGGTTACTTAAAGAGAACAATAGATTTATGGGGATACGATGTATAACTGGTTTTATTGGTGAGGATGGTTGAGAGGATTAGAGGAGTACCCAGTTACATGGGTTATGGGGCAAAATATATTCTTCATAGCTCGGAGTAGGAGTAACTGGGTTATGGTCTATTCAAATCCATGGTACACCAATTCTCTCTATCCATATTGTATTCCTAGCTACTATGCTTGTCTTTGTTTTAAGGAAAACGCTCTGCACTAGATGCCCCTATTATGAAAGGAGGTGTGATACCGGTGGGGGTTACTATCTTCATGGATGTTTAAGAAGAGAACAGGTAGTAATTCTATAGGTGTGAAATTAGCGTGAGTAACATGGTTACTTGTATCTTTGATTCCTATAATTGGAGTCTCCTACTTACTAGTTGTAGAATTCATGGTTTCTAAATTCATGGTTTCTAGGTTGATTCTACTCATCGTGTTTATCTTTTTAACCTTGATTAGCTTCTTGATTCATAGGGGGTCTTGTAAGAAGTGTGAGATGCAGAGTGTATGTCCAATGAGTATGATGAGATACATAGTTGAACCTAGGCAACCTTTCAACTTTGAGTTAACTTGTAGAATAGTTGATGAGTTTAATGGTAGAGAAGTCTATAGGGGCTTTAGATAGGAGTAAGTATTATCTTGTTCTCAGTGTAGATGAAGAAGTGATACCTATCATGGTTTCTCCTATTAAAACCTCTCTAGGAGAGTTATTAAAGGCTGATTTCCTAGTGGAGACATCAAATAGGGTAAAGGAGGAGTGTATAGAGGTAGTGGGGAGAGTGTTTGATAAGGATCCTAATGTTAAAGAGTTTTTATAGACCAGTTAAGAGTGATTTGGTTTTACAGAGAGCGATAAAGAGGTTGTATGGTTTAAGGGGCCCATCTACTCCAACGGTATTTGAATCCTTTTATAAGAGCATTTATAGAGCAGCAGATGCCAGTAACAGTTTCAAATAAAATTGCTAACAGGGTGATAAGGAATTTTGGAGGATTTATTGAGATTAAGGGGGTTAGATATTATGTGTTTCCAACAGCAGAACAATTAGCTAAGGCAGATGAGGAGAGATTGAGGAAGTGTGGGTTAAGCAAGTAGGAAAGTTGAATATATCAAAAATTTTTCAAATCTTGTTTTGAATGGAGAGATTGATCTAAATGGAGTCTCAAAGTGGGTTGAAGATAGAATCATGAACGAGTTTGTGAAGATTAAAGGTATAGGTAGATGGACAGCAGAGTATGTGATGACAAGAGGGATGCATAAGTATGCTTCTACACCTATAGATGACTTGTTTCTAAGAAGGGGTTATATCTCATTATTATTTCAATGGAGAGAGAATCTATAGGGATAAAGTTGAGGAGATATGTGAGAGATGGAGTGTGTGGAAGGGATTAGCTTCATTCTACCTAATCCTAGATAAAAGTTGAAAAAGGTGTTATGGGAAGAAGCCGGGTCTAAGTTTATATTCTCCACCTTGAATACGTATACTGTAGCCGTTTACAAGAGCAGATACTACCTTCTTCCTAGCTCTCTGTAGATCATTCCATAGTGTTTTCCTTGATACACCCATCCTAGCAGCAGCTTCTTCTTGAGTTAGATCCTCTAAGTCTACGAGACGAAGAGCTTCTAATTCCTCTAATGATAAAACTATTTCTTGAGTAGGTGTTTCTCCATCTGGTCTAAAATAGGTTGTTGGAGGTAGATACTCTATCCATCGTCGACCCCGGCATCTACCTCGCCTTCGTCTACCCGGGGGACCATATCCAAGCATATTAAACCAACCACTAATATATTACTCATATGAGAACTATTATTTAAATATATTGTAATTGTTTTTGTGTTTCTTAATAGAGTTATTGTTGCATATCTCACTAAATGTATAGATTAAAGAATCTATAAGTGGGGATTCTAGGGAAATAAATTTAAAGGTTAATCTAGTTCATGTAGAATCTCAAGGTTTGATGAGGTGTCTAGAGTATTAAAAAGGTTTTATTGGAGGTGAAAAGGATTTGAGGCATATCCACTATAGTGAGGTAGAGTTAGAAGAAGCTAATGAGGAAGGAGCTAAGCAGGTAGGTATAAGATGGCTTATATCCAAGAAGGATGGAGCAGAGAATTTCGCTATGCGTCTATTTGAGATTAAACCTGGTGGGTATACTCCTCTTCATCAGCATAACTGGGAGCATGAAGTATTTGTTTTAGAGGGAGAGGGGAAGGTTAAAGGAAAAGACTTCGAGGAGGAGTTTAAATCAGGTGATATATTCTTTGTTCCACCTATGGAGTGGCATCAATTCATTAATACAGGTGAGAGTACCTTGAAATTTCTATGTCTTATTCCATATAAGGAGGATTCATAGGTGGGGTTGTTATCTCGTTTGAGGAAGAAGGATGAGTTAACATCTATAGAGTGGCCGGACTATATAGTTGATTTAACTGATGAGAGTTTCAATGAGTTCATAGAGAAGTATCCATTATCCATTGTTGATTTCTGGGCTCCATGGTGTAATCCTTGTAGGGAGATGCTACCTAGGTTTAGACGATTAGAGCATATCTATAGGGGGAGACTAGCATTTGGTAGGGTTAATACACAGGAGTATCCATCTATCGCTAAGAGGTGTAAGGTTATGAGTATACCCCAATTTATCTTCTATAGTTATGGTAAAACAGTGGGCGTTAAGAGAGGAGCAGTATCAACTGGTGAGTTGAAGGAGGTAATTGAGCATCTACTTAGGAAGTATGAAAAGAGGTAAGAAGTGGAGTGTAGTTTTTGATTTAGATGGAGTTCTACTTGACTCTGGGAAGGATACATCATGGATTAATAGAGCTATAAGGAAAACCCTTGAGTTTTTCTCTATACCCGTGGATACTCATAGTATGGAGTTGCTTCATCCAAGGAATCTCCATAGTTTCATGGAGAATAGTAGAATTCTAGGAGTATCTGCTGATGAGTTATGGAGAGTTAGGAATAGGTTTTATGTGGAGGAGAAGATAAATGCTATGAAGAAGAGGAAAATACAACCTTTTGAGGATGTAGATGCACTCTATAGGTTAAAGGAGTTCTATGAGTTGAATATAATTAGTAACTCTCCTCAGAGTGTTGTTGATTTCTTTGTCTCAGAGTTCAACTATGAATCTCTATTTTCTCATTACATTGGGAGAGGAGAGGGTTTTGATTCTTTAAAACAGTTGAAACCTAACCCTTTCTTGTTTCAGAAGTTACTTCAATATACCTCTAGGAATAGTTTCTATTACGTCGGAGATTCTAGTTTAGATGAGGAATTCGCTGAGAATACAGGTATGGTTTTCTTATTATTGGATCGAAGAGGAAACAAGGTATACTCTTCGTTGTATGATATAGTTGAGTTCCTACTTGGATAAGTTTTGTTTAACGAGAGCATTCCATTCCTCAACAAAGATTTCTTATTTTTGTTAGATTTCCACAATGGGTTTAAGTACCTTGAACTAGATTAGATATTCTTGGAGGATGGTGAAGTTGAGAGAGGATGAGAGATATTATGAGGATGAGATGTTTAGTGAGGAGTTTATTAGGGAACTCTCTGAGATCTTCTTTAAAGAGGAGTAACACCTTAGAATTGAAGGGACCACGTGATCAAAGGTTTCAAAAAATATATGATTTTTTATGTAAAATTTATAAAAGAATTATTTAGAAAAACTCCTTGTCACAATTTTTTTGAAATTTCGAAACATACTTATATATGCTTTTTTATTAAGACTCTTAGGCGGAGAGATGGGATTGCAAGTAGTACCATTTGTCTTTTTTTAGATCACGGTGTGTGTCACCTCCGCCGCCTCCCCCATAACTCTTTATAGTGAGAAGAGATCTAAGGTTTCTGATCAATGAGAAGGAAGAAAACACTCGTGGATAAGAGTGGTACGATAAAAATAGTTGGAATCTGTGGAAGTCCTCATCGAAATGGAAATACCGCTAGGTTAATTAGAAAGGTTTTAGAGGGAGCGCAAAGCATTGGTGCTAAAACACAGTTTTTCTCCCTCGGAGATAAAAAACTGTTATTCTGCGCAGCCTGCTATAAATGTGTGGAACACGGGCACTGTGTTATAAAGGATGACCTCGATGAGATAAGAAAAATGATGTTGGAATGCGATGGTATTGTAATCGGTTCACCAACATATAATCGAGAGATAACAGGGCAGATGAAAACTTTTTTCGATAGAATGTGGTTTGACATCCATAGGGAAACTTTTCTGGGTAAACACGCTGTTTGTGTTAATACCTATAATTTGATAACTGGTCATAGTATGAGAACTTTAAAAGAATTAACCCTTGCTCTTGGATATAGTATTGTTGGGTGTGTAAGGAGCAGCAGTTTAGCAAGATTTAATGGTGAAGTAGAAAAGGATTTAAAATCTCTAGAGGAATCTTTTAGAATGGGGATTAAATTGGTTAAAGCAATTCAACGTAAGAAGAAATATTTCTCCCAGGAGGTGATAAGGAGATTTATTATTAGATCAGTCATTGGAAGAATAGATGATTTTTTATCAAGTAGTGAGATAGTAAAGAGAGCGTAGCATAACAGTTTTCTATGATGTATCTTTGCAATACTTCCTCTATTTTGAGATAAAGAGGTATCTCCTAACTCGTATTCATTGAAGTTGATACCTTCTTTTATAAGGTTGCTTTACAAAGGGATCAGTATCTTTAAAAACATAGAGTAGATTCACCCTGAGGAAGGGATAGAATCTATGAAACTACTCCTTATACATAGTGATTACATAGAGTATGAGGTTAAGGAGAGGGCTATTTCGAATCCTGAGGAGATTCAAATAAAGAGTGACAGGTTAGAGGAGGCTCTCACTGCGTTTATAGCTGTTGAGAAAAATGATGAGAAAGCAGTGGAGCAAGCAGTTATAGATGCTTCTAATGAGATTGAGAAGACTGCCAAGCAGCTTAGTGTAGAGAGTATAATGATTTATCCATATGCACATCTATCATCGAATCTTAGTTCACCTAAAACAGCTTATGAGATACTGGTTTCATTGGAGAATAATCTTAGAGAGAAAGGATTCTTAGTTAAACGAGCGCCGTTTGGATGGTACAAGGCTTTCAAGATATCTTGTAAGGGTCATCCTCTCTCAGAGCTTTCTAGAGAAATCATACCTGAGTCTGAGAAACCATCTGTTGAGAAGGAGAAAGAAGTACACTCTGAGTGGTATATCCTTACTCCAGAAGGTGAACTTATTCCAGCTGAGGGGTTTGATTTCACGGGTTATGAGGATTTAAAAGTGTTTTATGAGTATGAGAGTAG
>CAZCPZ010000096.1:0-6467 GCA_964499875.1 uncultured Thermoplasmatales archaeon
AAGTTTCGGGAAGGAGTACAAGGAATATAAGAAGAAAACACCTTTCTTGATTCCACATTTAAAAAGTAAAGAAACATAGGGAGATATAATAGTTTGATTTCTAGATGAGACACTACCTCAAGAAAACCATCATTTGTGCGAAGTTTATATTATGATGATATTGAGTGGTTAAAAAGGATGAGATAAATAATTTACTTGTTGTTTAAACCTCTATTTTTTTCTGGATAACGTGAATTACCAGAGATTCTTCATATTACCCACTTGTTCCTATTTAGGTGCAATGTTTAACTAACATCGCCTTGAGTATATACCGTAAAAGTTATAATTGGTAGAGATCAAAGAATCTTAACAAAGAAAACAAGATCACCGCAATATTTCCTTCTTAGAGGGAAATATTTATAAATTATTTCCCTATGTGAATGATTATGGAGGAAATTTTAACTTACCTGGTTGATAGAAAGAAAGATTTAGAATCCCTTGATATCAAAGAAAGAGATGTTAAGGTAAAATTAACAAAGGAGTTTATCCTAACAATCATTGGTCCAAGAAGAGCAGGAAAAACATATTTCCTATATCATTTAATTAAGGATAACTTACAAGATGAAGAGTACCTATTTGTTAACTTTGAAGAGATTAATGGTCATCTAGATGTATTCCTAGATAAACATCGGGAGATATATGGTAGAGATCCCACTTATATTTTTCTTGATGAAATACAAGGTTTACCAAACTGGGAGAAGGAGATTTACAAACTATATGAGAGGAAGAAATTCTTCATATTTATCACAGGCTCCTCATCGAAGCTTCTTAGTAAGGAAATAGCGACGCAACTTAGAAGAAGCCTCAGGATAAATATATTCCCATTTTCTTTTAATGAAATCTTAAAAATCAATGGTTTAAAGAAAAAAGCCTATAGTAGTGAGGATCTAGGGAAAATTAGAAATCTCCTGAGATCTTGTATTAAAGAAGGTTGTTTCCCAAACGTGGTTCTAAAAGAAGTTGAGCCGCCAAAGTTTATCTCTGAGCTAATAGACTTAGTAGTTTTCAAGGATATAATAGAAAGATATGGTGTTGAAAATAGAATCGCCTTAGAATTCTTTATCAAAAACGCTATATCTTCGAATTCAAATATATTCTCTGTAAATAAGGTCTATAACAGCACTAAATCACAGCATATAAAGGTTAGTAAAAACACACTTTATCAGTTTCAAAAATTTATAGAGGATGTTAATACGATATTCTTTCTAAAGAAGTATTCAAGAAGCCTAAGAAAAATAGAGATGTCACTACCTAAAACCTATGTTGTGGACAACGGGTTATACTCTTTTACAACATACAAACACGATTTTGGAATACTAATGGAAAGCTTTGTGTTTCAAGAATTACTTAAACATGGATATGAACCGAATAAGAATATCTTCTATTTCTCAAATGATTATAAAGTTGATTTTGTCTTATTAGATGAGAGGAGAATCAAACAACTCATCCAGGTTACTTATGCATCGGCGAGAGATGAAGTTGAAGAAAGAGAAATCAAAGCTCTACTAAAGGCAAGCAAGGAATTGAGTTGCAATAGATTAATTATCATCACTTGGGACTATAATGATATAGAGATAAAAGATGGAAAAAAGATAGAATACATCCCCCTATGGAAATGGTTACTGGAGATATTGAAATAGATACCCTTTAAAGATGTACAGTTCTGTGTAAAAAACTATAACCTCATATAAGGGTGAAAAGTAGATTCATCTAACTTAAATTCATAAACTAGGTACTCATTTTTGTTTAGTAATGCAGGAGATCATTGCTTTAGCAAAGAATATGAGAGGTATCCTATACTTGAAAGATAAAAACGAGGGGTTTATCAAATTTGTTTTGAGGTATAATAGACGTAGAAGTATTGGTATACCAAGTTTTATGGAACCACCTGAGGGAAAATGCTTCTTGTCATTAGATGCACCTAGGGGAGCAAAAAGATTTTATTCAAAGTTAAATGAGAAAGAAAAAACAATATTCCTATCAATGCTATATATTGCACCGATTCTAACTACACCCTCTTATCTAAAAGATTTTGAGGAATACGAGATAATACCTATAATGTCTAAAGAAGACTTAGATGTAAGAGAAGGATTACGTCATCTAAGGATAGCGGAGTATTCAATGCTTGATTATAGACTTAGTGATAAGGAGGAGATGGATAAATATATCTCTAAGGATTTGAGGCGTTTCTGGAGAATAAAAGGAGATAAAGTAAAAGTAGGGAGTTATTGCAGCATTGATTTACCAGGGAAACTAAGGGACATCGCAAGGGGATATTCAATTGTAATAGGGATAAAGATTGATTAGTGAACTATCAAAAGTCTTCCCCGTCACAGGCAACTATACGAGAAACTCCTTTTTCTTTCAAATGTTCTCAAAAAAGAATGGTGATAACCCACCTTTAAGATGATTTTTAAATCATTTAGTCTAGTAAATTATTTAACCTGTGTAAAATTGGGGGTAACAATGGCGTAGGATATGTCAACGAGTAAATCACTCGAGGATATAAAAAAATTAATTAGAAAACATAAAGAAGAGTTAAAGGAGAAATATGGAGTCAAAGATATTGGGATTTTTGGTTCCTATGTACGAGGAGAACAAAAAGAGAGAAGTGACGTGGATATACTTATTGACTTCTATCCAAATACAGAGATGGATCTAATTAAATTTGTTGAACTCGAGTATTATCTATCTGATTTAATTGGTGTGAAAGTAGATCTCGTCACAAAAAAAGCATTGAAGCCAAGGATAGGTATGCATGTCCTAAAGGAGGTTATCTATGTATGAAGAGAGATCCCAGAGATTATCTTGAGGATATAATTGATGCCATGGATAAATCTCTACTATTCAATAGAGGGTATGTCATATGAAGAATTTCTCCATGATCCTAAAACTATTTATGCTGTTACTAGAGCACTTGAAATCATAGGAGAAGCTGTTAAGAACATTCCACAGGAAATAAGGAAGAGATACCCGGAGATTCCATGGAAAGGTATGGCGGGTATGAGGGACATAATTATTCATGGTTATTTTGGTGTTGATACTAAAATCATTTGGGATACTATTAAAAAGAGGACCCCAGAGACTAAACCTCTGTTTGAGAAAATTTTAAGAGATCTTAATAATCAAATGGGAGAATAAAATAATACTCTAGGGGTTGGAGAATTCATAGCTTGAATTAATAAGGGATCTATGTGCCCAAGAAAACCAATCCTCCAAGATACAAGTTTTTAAAACAGGTAACTAATATTTTATCTTCGTTTTAAATCGAAGATTAATTGGTAAATATCCAATTAAAATATCTTCATATTTACGTCATTAAGCGAAAGATGTGGTGTGGAGTCAGGAATAAATCATGAGAGGTTACATATCATAGATTTGAAGGATGAGAGAGTTAGTTAAAACCCTTATCTGAATCAAGTACATAAAGAACGATACTTCTAAGAAGGAGTAATAAACTCTTAGATTTTAGAGATGAAGTTGAAGCAGATTCCATCGGATTTCATAGTTGAGGAGATACCAATCAATGAGTTTAGTGATGAGAAACAGGAGCATACTGTATTCCTATTGGAGAAGAAGGAGTTAGATACTTTTGAGGCATTGAATATTCTCTCATCCAAGTTACATATACCCTTGAAGGAGATTGGGTTCGCTGGTTTGAAGGATAAACATGCTTATACCAAGCAGTATATCTCGATACCAACAAAATATAGGGTTGAATCGTTTTCTCAGAAAAACACGTGGTTAAAACTTGTAGGGTATAGTAATAGGAAGATTAAAACTGGTGAACTCAAAGGTAATCGTTTTACTATAACTGTTAGAGGTATCCGAGAGGAGAAGCTACCAGTTGTATATAGACGAGTAGAGGAACTAAAGAATTCTGGTGTTCCAAACTATTTTGATTCACAGCGTTTCGGTAGCGTTATCCACGGTGAGTTTATTGCAAAGTATTTAATAAATAGGGATTGTGAGAATGCTGTTAAGATTTTTCTAACTCATTATCTTAAATCAGAGAGGAAACAAGTTAAGGATGAGAAAAGGAAGATAAAAGCAAACTGGGGGAATCTAGAAGGTATTGATATTAAAAACCCTGTTTTTAAACGAATCATTAAAAGGTATCTAGAGACTAGGAGTTGGTGTGAAGCATATAGTGAGATCCCCAGTAGAATAAGGGAGATGCATATTAATGCTTACCAAAGTTTTCTATGGAATGAGTGTTTGAAAGAAGTTTTGAAGAAACAAGTTGATCATAGTAAGCTCTATCCTGTGAAGTATAATATTGGAACACTCTTGTTTTACACGGATTTAGCTAGAGAAGAGTTAGAGGGTATACCCAGGGTGTTTCCAACGATTAGTGATTCTATGAAACTCAATAGTTATGAGGAAGAGATCATCAACAAGGTACTCTCTAGGGAGAATCTTGTTTTATCTGATTTTGATATCTCTGGTTATACAAAGAATTTCTTTAAAACCCGGGAGAGGGAGTGTATACTACACCCAGGGGATTTCAGTGTATCCGAGCCTATGGAGGATGAGATTAATACTTCTAGACCTTTTAAGAAACTAGTTCTCTCTTATACTCTACCGAAGGGTTGTTATGCTACTATTGTAACTAAGAAGCTCTTTGGACATTAGATTTCCTCTGCTAGTTTCCTACAATTCTCTATAATCCTATTTATCTCTTCCTTGGATGCATTATCTATATGGATACCACCTATAGCTACACAAGTAGTATTATATTTCTTACAGGCACTAAATGCTATAATCTCTAGTATTATCGTATCCCTGTGGTTAGGTAGAGAAAAAATTAAGGGAGGTTTATCTGGTTCGCAGACTACGATTCCACCTATATGTGGTTTCTCTCCACCTCCCACAAGTAATACTAGGTTTTCTCCAATCCAGTGTTTATCAACCCATACACTATATCTACCATTATTCAAGGTATTCATCTAGATCAACTGTTGTATACTTTACTCGCTCATATTTTGATTTGTCCACGTTATCAGGTATAGTAGCGTCTACTCCTACTTTGGTGGTAAGTGTTTTTTTACCAGGCTCGTGTTTAGCTGATGGATCAAGGGAGCTACCTGGTTGATCAGGTTTTATAACAAGATCCTTATCTCCTTGGAATCTTGTTGCTATCGCCCATTCTATAGCGAGGGGATCATAGATATCTACGTCTTCATCCACTATAACTACGTGTTTCATACTCTTATGTCCATTGAATGCTGCTTCTATAGCCTTCTTTGGGTCATCAGGATGCTTCTTATGGATCTGTACTACACCGTGGAGCCATGAGCCTCCACCCATTGTTATGTAAACATTCTTGCAATCAACTACTTTGCTAACCTCATCATAGATTGTTGGTTCTTTTGGCATACCCATTAAGATTTTATGTTCCATTCTACCTGGTATAAGAGCTTGATACATAGCGTCTCGCCTATATGTTATACAGTCTACTACGAATACCGGTTCTTGCCTCTCGAAATCCCTGGTTTCTGTTAGGTCAACAAATGGTCCTTCTCTATCAACTTCTTTTGTGAGTCTACCCTCTAAGACTATCTCTGAGTAAGCTGGTACCTCGAGGTCTTTGGTTATGCATTTAACTAGTGGTGTCTCATCGAGGGCGTTAGCTATACTAAACTCATCTACACCTGGTGGTGGACCCAGGGATGCTGCTACCATCACTGGAACTGAGTTACCTATGCATACAGCCATCTCGAGATCTCCATCTACCTTATCATAGGTCGTTCTAGTTTGTCGTTTCTTTATAAGCCTAGCTGTAAACTTGTTTCTATCTATCTCCATCAGTCTATGGAATGATACGTTCCTACCGGTATCGGGATCCTTAATGGTGCATACTGATGCTGTAACGTATCTACCACCATCACCTTCTAGGTGGTATAGTATGGGAAGTTTACTTAGATCTGGGTCTTTAACCACTACTTCCTGGCATGGTGCTTTATCAACGATTTCTGGTTCCCTTGGGTTACGAAGCGCTTCTACTAGGCGCATTAATAGTTTCTCTTTTGTTGTACCTAGGGCTTCTGCAATGTTTTCTCTACTAGATGTTATACCACCGAATACTGGGAATGTGAAGCCTTTTACCTTCTCAAATAACACTGGTTGTTCATTTAAAGAGTACATTACATTTGCTATCTCATATTCATGAGAGACTTCTTTTTTAATTCGAACTAGTTTACCCTCTTCTTCTAGTTTCTCTAGGAATTCTCTTAGAAACATTTTTATTGTACCCCCTTCCTTGTTACTCCTATTCTTGTTTTAACTGTTTTGAATCCTTCTTTCTCTATAGCATTAGCAACTTCTTCTTGTAACGCTTTACCTGGAGTTAATGCTATGATGTTTCCTCCTAGTCCACCTCCTGTGAGTTTAGCGCCATAGGCACCATGTTCCCTAGCGAGTTTAAC
>CAZCPZ010000097.1:0-6441 GCA_964499875.1 uncultured Thermoplasmatales archaeon
CCTTGGAGTATTATTCATAGTTATACTATGGCTCGCAGTTAGACCACCTATACAAAATCAATGATGAGATATGCAAGACAACAAGGTTTATATAGGGGAAGAGAAAGCTTTTCACTACCAAGACTTACTCATAACTCTACATCCAGAAGTCTATGATCCCGCAGAGGATACATTCCTGCTACTAGAAACCATTGATGTGAAACCTAGTGAAACAGTTTTTGAGATTGGTACTGGATGTGGTATAATCGCTTTAGTCTGCGCTAAGAAAGGAGCATATGTTATATGCTCAGATGTGAATCCTTATGCAGTGAGTCTCACAAAGAAGAATATCAAACAGAATCAATCTAAACTAAAGGGTGGTATAGAGGTTAGATATGGTGACATGTTTAGTGTACTTCAACCAGAGGAGAGATTTGATGTAATAATATTCAACCCACCATATCTACCTACTTCAAGAGAAGAAAAAACTGGGGGATGGTTTGATATCGCCGTAGATGGGGGTATAGATGGATTTAAACTAGTTAAACCCTTCCTAAGAGGAATATCGATGCATCTTAAAATCAATGGAAGAGGATACTTTGTATCCACATCACTAGTAGATCAATGGAAGCTAGAGAATCTAATCAAAAAACAAGGGTTGACATATAAGAGAATAGCTACTCAGTATATGGGTGAGGAAGACCTATACATATACCAGGTTAAGATATATGAGTAGAAGTAGAGTGATTCTACTCCTACTAATTCTTCTACCAACCCTCTTCATCATATCTTTCCCATATCCTATAGGAGAAGAGAGTAGAGGTTTTGCTGATAAGAAAACTTGGACTGGTGGAACAATACCAGATGAGAAAGCCTACTACGGGTGGGCTCAGATATACTATGAAACCCATAACATATACCTACCATTAGAAGAAGTTGGTCCACCTAAGATACAACATATTGATTTCTACATTGGAGAAAACCCCAGTAAATGTATCTTCACCGAAGTTAAGGTAGAGAAACAGCAGCAATGGGAGACAAAAACTAGGAGTATCATCATTAGAGTATTCAATGGATACAACCAAGGGATACCTGGAATAAGTGTTGAGGTTAAACACAGAGGACATATCATATGGAGTAATACGACAAACAACAGAGGACTCCTAGTACTACAAGATATACCACCTGGTTTATATAGAATACTAATTAAAACACCTAGTAGACCTGTTGATTTAACCTTAGTTACTGACTATAGAGGCTTAAACTACCCTATTGAGGTAATAGCTACGCCCATAGTCAAGGATAACAACGACGTAGAAGTATTGATACATGTTAACCATTCTATCAATGGAAACCTATCAAATGTTAAACTCTACTATGGTAAACCATTAGGTGAACCAATAGGTGTAACGGATGATAACGGTAACTACCTTCTTCATCCATCGGGATCTAAAGGTTTAATCCGTGTAACAGCAGTTAAAGAAACACTAGGTTTCACTCCCCCTCTAGGCTCCGGGGTTGTAGAAGTTAATGGGAGATATGGTTTCGCAAACCATTGGCCACCAGGTTACTCATTACTCATAATACCCTTCTGGGTTTCAAAAACCATACTGTACCTACTACCCCTGCTATTAAACCTTATACTCATATCCTCAACATATCTACTCGCTAAGAAACTATATTCTAATAAAACAGGTCTACTAGCAGCTATAATAGTAGCATTCTCCCCTATAAGTTTAATGATGCTTTATAGTAGAGGAATGGCTGATCATGCATCTACTACTCTAGCAACACTTGGAGTAACCCTCTACATATACTCCATGGATTCAAAGAAAAACAAGATACTAGGCTTAGTAGGTGGCTTAGTATTTGCTTCAGCTGTTACAATGAGATACTCAACAATAGTTGTGTTACTTGGTCCATTAACATATACTCTAATACTAATCTATAGAAGAAACTCAAGGGAGATGCTTGATAGATTCCTATACTATCTAAGGCATAGTCTACCATTCATAATTGGTTTACTAGTCATCGGTGGCTTACTAGCATACTATAATACCACTCTATTTGGTGGACCATTAAATAGTGGATACCAAACTAGTAGAAGAATCATGGAGGAGAATAACACCATTATAATAGAGGAACCCAGTGAAACAATGTTTCAACACTACTTTCACCCCTCAATGGAATCAATCCAGAACCTAGTAGATAGAGTATTACCACAACTCTACTATATGCTACCGGTTCTATATCTCCTCCCAATAACTATTAGTAGGTGGAGGAGTAAGAAGTTTTGGTTTCTATGGATGTGGATACTACCTATACTAGTTATATATATGCAGCTAAGCTGGGTTGGTAGGATACCAATGGAGGATATGAGGTATTTCCTACCAGTGTTACCAGCAGCAGCTATCCTAGTAGCAGCTATACTACAAGATAGGAAGCCCTATATGAAGATTACAATTGTTTCCCTATTTATATCAACGGGGATACTAATGGGTTACTATACTATAAACTGGCAGATTAACAGGAGGTTCCTTGGACCAGTTTTCAATCCACCTCTAATAGCTTTAATACTACTGCTACTATTATACTTCCTAGTCTACGGTGAGTTTCTATCTAGATTCATAGAGAAACAGAAGGGGGTATAACCCCGAGTTCCTGCATCCGTTTAAGGGAACCAGGGTGAGTATTAAAGTATCTATGTATAGGTTCAAGTAACTGGTTTATATACCCTGCTGTTGTATTCTTGAGATCAAGAGGATGAAGACCTTCTAGATAAGATTTCTCAAGTTCCTCATAGCTACTAAACTCTAGGTTTCCACCGAACTTCTCTGGTCTCTCAACCACAAAGACTTCTCCATTAAGCCATGGGAATATCACAAACTTACATATCTCAAGAATCGGGTTACCCTCAACTTGTTTCTCTGGGCAATAAGCTTTTTTAATCTTACGTTTAACCTCCTCTGGTGTATCATGTATAGAGATCATTGAATCAGGTTTACTCTTACTCATCTTAGCTTCAATGGGATTCATTCTACCACCTGCTTGTAAACCAGTTAACAAGGGTGTATGAACAGCAATAGGTGGTTTCCTAGATAGTTTCCTAGAGACATCTCTAGCAAGCATATGTGCATGACGCTGATCTAATCCACCATAAGCTACATCCACATCTAAATAGAATATATCTGCTACTTGCATAGCTGGGTAGAATAATTTTGAGAGATCCTTCTCAGCTTCATCTTCTCTTCTACCCATTATATCCATAGCTCTCTTAACTCTAGCAACAGATGTAGCCTTAGAGGTTTTCAAAACGAGCTCCCAATAGGATGGATCACTCACATAATCACTAACATAAGTAAACTTAACACCCTCTACACCCATAGCAGCGAAACAATCCTCCATATACCTACCGCATTCCCTTATCTTCTCTATATCCCCACCTAGTTTATCATTGATATAGGCATGCCAATCCGCTAATAACACTATGAATTCAAAACCACATCTAATAAAATCCTTAATCTTATCTGTGCAGATCTTCCAACCCAGGTGAACCATACCAGATGGTTCAAAACCGATATAGGCTCTAGGTTTATCTTTATCTAAAACCTCTCTGAGTTCCTCTGATGTAACAATCTCAACAGTATTCCTAGAGATAACCTCATACTTCTCCATACAATAGATGTGAAACAAACTTCTAATATATATGATTAATTTTCCATCACACCTGTATTTTACATAAAACTTAATATAGATTAAAAACAATCCTATAAGAGACAAAGGGGTTCTCCTTATGAGGATTAATGTAGTGTTTCTCTCTATCCTTCTCCTTACGTCTCTTCTCCCCATTATTACTCCACTTGCAGATGATCCTAGTTTACTTAACGATAAAAGATTAACTTTCACATCTAAAGAAGATTTATCGAAACTAGATATAGATGGAATAATAGAGGTTTCTCCACTTATGGACTATGAGACTAAAACTATTCATGTAGAGATTAACTATACCCTAGCTACCATCCATAAACTAGGTTTAGAGAACTTCTATATACATATACCAGGTACACAACCAAGTGGAATCCCTGGGGAACCTTTGATACCATTGAAAGTAGTAACACTGAGGATACCTGGATACGTGGAGATAAATAGGATAGGTTTCACCTCTGGACACTATGTTCATATAAAGGAGTCGTTTCCCTTTGCTTTAACACCAAAACCATTGTTTTGGATTAACAATCTATCCACCTGGATGTATAGAGGTTATCTAGATAAAAATTATCCTGGGACTCTACTATCCTACACAGCAGGTTATACCAGTGATGAAACAAGGGTTTGCATAAAAATCTATCCTATTCAATACCTATCAGATGAGATAATTGTGTTAACCGATGGTATATTACAAGTTGAATATAGAAGTATAGAGAGAAATACTAGAAACGAGAGTAAGGATTCTTTTGTAAACCTAATAATTACTCCTCCAACCTATTACTCAATAGCTAAGAAACTAGAGAGTTATCATGAGAAACAAGGTTACCCTAGTAGAGTTATCAATACAACTTGGATATACACTAGTTATGAGGAAGCAGAGGATCCACCATACTATGGATATAAATCTACTCAACCAAGTTGTCTATCTAGATACAACTATAGTTTGGCTAAAAAAATAATATCTTACTTGAGAGATGTAGATGCGCATCCATCTCTAAGATATATCACAATACTAGGTTCAGCAGCAAGCGTACCACCAAGTTACTACTACTATCAACTGATAGGTTATGAGAATGTTATGTTCTGGGTTCCAACTGATTTCCTATATGCTTCTCCAGACTATGATCTAATACCTAACTACATGGTTGGTAGAATACCAGCCTCCAATATCTTAGAAGCCTCTCAAATAGTAGATAAGGTAATCAAATGGAATGCATCCACTGAATTATTCAAGGATATCGTTGTTGCAGGTGGAAAACCTTTTGATACACCATATGACTTAGGAGAGATGATATCCATCTATGGTGTAAACCAAGGTTATTTTAAAGGTGTACCACCAATAAAATGCTTCTATACTGAGAATGCCTTCAACAACAAATCTCTTCTAAATGCTTTGAAAGGTGGAGTAGGTTTAATCTACCATATTGGTCATGGAGATGGAGTCGGTTGGAGGCTAGAAAAAGGAGGATACCTAGGGATTGAGGATATACAAAACCTACCACCCAATGATTCTACACCAATAATTGTATCAATAGCATGCAACAATGGTATCTTCGATGCAGATCTAGTTAATCTAGGAATAAAAAAATCCTTTGGAGAAGCAATCCTATTATCAAAAGCAGGTGGCATAGCATATATAGGTGGCTCTAGATCCAATGCTGGTTCAACAATCTTCTCCCTAGATGAGGGTAAACTAGAGATCCTTGGTTTAACCTATATGGCGTCTATGCTAAACTACTTCTTGGAGGCATACTCTAATAACTCCCTAACCTCTCTAGGTGAACTAACAAGTCATGCTATTGAGAGGTATGTAGAGACACAGAATTTCGATGACCCAATGAATACCTACACCTTATTCTGCTTCACACTACTAGGAGACCCATTACTCTCTATACCACCTAGACCATCTATGAAGGAGTATCAGTTACCAGAGATTGATGTATCTGAACCAGAAGGTTTAGCAGATATAAATGGTTTCCAGATACCATACTCAGTATTAACAACGTCTGGAACAATACCTATCCACTCCATTGACTCCTCAATATACTACTTCCTAAGAGGATTTGAAGACAAGGTATATCTTAAAATAGTAGATGGTTTCACCTCAGAGAACCCCACTATATCTAGGATTATATTGGATGAAACAAACGATAACAGCTATTTCAACCCAGATGGTAGAGACACCTTGTACTCTATAAGAGCCTCCACAGTAGATGGTAAAGAACAATGGTTTTTCCTAGCAACAGCTCTACTAGTAGATGATGATTATAATGATACTATAACTGGTTACCAGTATTCTAGATGGAATACAATACAAGGAGCAGTAAATACTGCTCAAAACATAGTATATGTATTCCCAGGAAGATATAAGGAGGAGTTGCAAGTTGATAAACCATTAATAATCATGGGTGAAAACCCAGAGGAAACCATTATAGAAGGTAGCGTCACTATTAGAGAAGATACAACTATATTCTCTTCCTTCACAATCACTGAAACCAGTATAGGAATAATAGTAGAGGCCAGTGGAATAGCTCTACTGAACAATATAGTAAAGGATAACAAGGAGACAGGTATACTGGTTAAGAAGATTCCTCGGCAGATACCTATAATAATGCACCTTAACCACTTAATGAATAACTCATGTGGTATAAAAATTGATTCAAGGAAAAATGTACTAATATATGGTAACATCTTTGAAAACAATGATATAGGGATTCAACTCTCTCACACCATAACCTATCTTATAGCGAATAG
>CAZCPZ010000098.1:0-6426 GCA_964499875.1 uncultured Thermoplasmatales archaeon
TGATCATCAGATCTCTGCTCACTTCTCTACCACCACCTCTTTTCTTATCATCTCTAAAAGATTTTCCTTGTCCCTTGTACCATCGATTATCTGAAAACCCTCTTCCTTGGATAGCTCTAGATAAAGGTTTTTCTGATTAGCAATATACTCAATGGATGGGATATCATCTTTCCTACTATAGGCTATTTCTTCTGGGACATCTATAAGAAATACTTTATATGGTCTTGGGAAAAACAAGGAGAGTTTCCTAAACAGAGGAACACTAGGTTCTCTTCTCAAAGAGAAACCAATGATTACATCGTAGATATACCTATCCATGATAACATATTCATATCTAGATAGAGAGGAGATTAAAATAGGAAAAACTCTGAGGATATAATCTAGTAATGCAAAATAGCTAAGCATACCAAGATTTGACTTTACTTTAGGATGTTGGTTACCTAGTATAGAAACATTTTTTCTTAGGAGTTTTGCAATTGGTTTAAATAGGAGGGACTCGAAACCCCGCCAACCACCCCATATATATCTACATGATTTCCCTGTTTTCCTTAAGTATTCTTCTAGATGCTTTGCAATCGTTGTTTTTCCTGAGCCATCAACTCCTATGAAGCAGATTAAGAATCCTCTTCCCATAACCTATCCTCTTCCCTCTATATGAATACTGTTTTCAGTATACGACTTAGAAGATTCGGTGGAAGGAACCTTTTCCATCAAAGGTTCTTTGGTATTCAGAACCTCAATTATTTTTCCATCTATTTCTCCTAATAAATTCGGATTCTCATCCATTATATAGAGTAGAGTTGGAGCAACATCAAAGATATTGAGAGAAGCTCTTCTTTCGGTCTTCGTTATTTCTCCTCCAGATACTATGAAGATCCCATTCATAGAGTGTTTAAATGATCGCAGACCAATCTTGAATATCTTATGGGTTATTTCATGATTGAAGATGTATCTCTCATGTCCCTCTATTATTAACTCATATGCGTCTCCAAGTTTTCTTTCATGGAGTTTTTTAACAGGCTTTAAACCAGTTGGATCATTAACTTTCCTAAGTTTATCTTTTATCTCTGAGATAACTTCTTCATCTTGTATTCTGATACAAGTGTATCCACCTGCAGAGGTATTGTAGGCAAAAGCTTTGGATCTCTTAAAATCTATTTTATCTAGGAATATTTCTGTAAAAGATTTTTTATTTCTTCTAGCAAAATTTTTCAGGCGGGTGTATATTCTAGATAATGTGACTCGATCAATTTTAGCGTAGGATACTGCGAAGTCAGCTAGTTTTTCCTCTAGGACATCTATAAACCTTAGATTTCTTATAGGTACTAACATCTCCTCCTTTATCAACCACGAGTTTACAAAAAACCTTCTATCAAATCTTTCTTTGAACACCATGATCACTTACAAGTATCATATACCCTCTAGAAGATATTTTATCTAGGATCCTCCCTATCTGCTTATCCATTAACATGTATGCTCTAAATATCTCCTCTTCATTCTTTGCCCAATGGGCAATATGATCTAGAATTTCATATCTAAATATCATTACATCTATGTCCCTATAGTTTTGATATAGATATAGAAATAAATCTGTTTCAACTTCAGTGAGTTTATATAAATGTTTTATTCTAGAAATCCTATTGAGAGGTTTTTCCTTCAAACTCAGGATCTTATCTCCAAGGTATTTCTCAATCTCTCCTTTGAGATCTCTGGGATAAAAAGATTTATCTGTCCATAAACTTGGGGGATCTGTTATTGCTATACCTGAAAATCTATAGGCAGGATATGTACCTGGGATATTAAATACAGCGAATCTTCTATTCCATGGGAGATCCCAGAGCATTTTCCCTTTGATAAAACTAGAATTAACTATCTTCCAACTAAAGTTGGTGTTATCAAATACAAAAAAATCTGATATCCCCAGTCTCTCTGGAGATTGACCTGAGAACATCGAAAACCATGCAGGTATCGTAGTGGGCGGAAGAGTGGATTTTAGGGAAGCAGAAAAACTATTTTTAATTATCCTCTCAAAATTAGGGAGTTTATTTTCTTTAAGTAACGGATCTATGAATTCCCATGATGCACCATCTAAGCATAGAACTATTATTCTCTCATTCGAATACATACCTACTCACCTTTGATGATTCAATTCTCTATAGACCCTCATGAGTTCATCAGCAATTTTTGTCCAAGAATAGGGTGAAACCAACTCCCTAGTTTTTACCTCATCTCTCATCTTCCGTAGGTCTTTAATCTCACCTACAATATCAGAAACACTGTGAACATAAACAACTCCATTTCCATCTTCAAATATCCTTGGTAACCCTCCGAATCGAGTAGAAACAACTGGGAGATTAGTCGCCATCGCTTCTAAAACAGATAATGGGATATCTATACTGCCAACGGGATCCATTGTTGGGAAAACATAACAGTCTGAGAGAGCGTATACCTCCTCTATTCTTGGAAGAAAATCGTTTATTATCATACAACCCTTTTTTTCTAGTAGGGAAGCAACATCTTGCTCAAACCTAGTAGATGTTCTACCAATAAGCAATAGTTGAGTATCTGGAATATCTTGAATATCTTTTAAAACCTCAACGTTCCTCCATCTCCTAATCGAACCAACATGTAATACGACAAATCTCTCAACATCTATCCCATACTTCTCTCTCAATTTAGATTTCTCAGATTCTGATACAGGATGAAAACGTTCGAGGTCTACACCACTGGATACAAAAAATTTAACGTTACAACCAAGCTCCCTAAATAGCTTCTCTGCATCTTCTGATTGAACTAATACTAAATCTGTTTTAATAAAAGGAATCAATCCTTTAGTTAGAGAGGATAAACCATAATAGATACCATGGGAGAAACCATGGAAACCAAGGAGTGTAGATAACATAACTGTTTTCGATTTTCTAGATAATATCTTTGCTCCTCTGGTGATCAGGAAACTAAGAGTAGATGCACCTGGAATGTAACACACTATGTCAAGATCTAATTTTAATTTCTTCAAACTCTCACTTGAAAATAGTTTCCTAACGTCAATATCATAGACCTCGCAGAGTTTTGATAACTCTCTATACAAGTTAGATGAAATAATTCCTCGTGCCTCGTCATGAATAGAGAAATCTCCGATTAAACCAACTCTCACTGAATAACCTCCTCATAAACCCTTTCTAAAAGCCGAGTTACATTGGAGGCATCATAGTTCCTCACATACTGTAAGGCGTTTTTTTCAATCCTATTTTTCTCTCCCTTATTATCAAGATAATATAGTATACTCCTGAGTAGTTCCTCCTTGTTTTCAACTAATATTCCGTTTTCCTTATCAACGATAACCTTTCTCACAGCCGGGATAGAATAAGCTATACACAAGGTATTTGACGCCATCGCTTCTAAAAGTACTATACCAAAACCTTCCATCTTTGATGGAAGAATAAAGATATCTGCAAGTTTATATAAATCTAGTAATTCATCTTCTGATACCCCCCCAGTAAACACCACATTATTTCCAAGATTTAGATCTTCCACTAATCTCTCTAATTCCTCTTTGAACCCATAGTCTCTACCGACAACAACAAACTTGAGACTAGGATAGATCTTTAGAATACTAGGAAGAATCTCTATGACATCTTGAATACCCTTATATTTCTCAATTCTACCAACAAATAGGAGAACCTTATCGGAATCATCTAGGTCATACTTCTCTATAACTCTTCGACTAACTTTCTTATTCAGATATTTTTCAACTTCTATACCATTAGGAATTATCCTTATTTTGCTCACATCTCCCCCTCTCTCAGAGTATTGATGTATATGATCATCTGTCAACGCAATTAAACGCTTAGAGTTTCTAAGTAAGTAGCGACCAATTGTTTTATCATATATCCTTTTGAATACCCTTGCATCAACCGATAAATTATCTGGGATTATCAAATCATGCGCTGTTAAAACAAAAGGTTTACCATACTTCCTTGCATAATAACACCCTATAAGAGAAGTAGAAATGTGATACCCATGTGCATGAATTATATCAAACTGTTTGATATTCCTCCTTAACCTCTTAGAGAGCTCAGGAATCCAATTAAAACTCCAATACCTCAGAGCTATGTTAAATCTTTCTACAGTTATACCATCAAGGGTTTCTCTCTGTGGAAGAGAAACCTTTTCTTCCTCTCGTCTGAGAAAGGGTAAAGAAGGTACATCTCTATTGGATAAACTTGTGGTTGTGTATACTGTTACATCATGTCCTCTCATCGTTAAATATTTACCTAGCAGATAAACGTGTTTCTCTGAACCACCAATTGCAGGAAAAAACCTATGTTGAAGCATCAGTATTCTCATGTTCTCGTTGTTTTTGCTTTCTCCCATAGAACCGAGTACCTCCTCAATATGAAGTCTTTCCATGCTAGAAGAATAAGGTATTCATTCAATAAGACATAATAAGCGATCTTAAATAAACTGAGAAAGGAGATTCCATGGTTTTCTCTTTTCACAGGGTTACCGGCTTCAAGGAGTCTACCTCTTAAATACAACGTTACATAGAGGAGTATAGAGAAAACTAGTATAGTGAGTAGTAGATGAAGAAGTATAACCTTGATATCCCAAACTAGTAGATAGATTAAAGGTGTCGCTATTAATAGGAATGGAGAAAACATTGTAAGTGTCTTATGAGAAGGAAATATAAGGAAACTATACCAATCTCTAGGTAGCAAGAAATACTTCCAGTGTTTAAAGAGATTTTGAATAGTTCCAATACTTGTTCTCTTCCTCTGTCTTATCTGATCCTCAACAGTGGTTGGAGCAGGTTCATAGACCACTGCTTTTGGTTCATATTCTATCCTATAACCTTTTTTTCTAATCTGTATCGCCATATCTAAGTCTTCAGAGAGCATCCCGGTATCAGCATCCACTATATCTTTTCTCCATGCATTTATCTCTCCATGAAACAAACAAGCGGAATCTACTACTCTCTCGCCTCTACGCATAATATACTCTAAATCCCAGTAAAACTGAGTAGAGGAGGCAAGGGAGTCATCAGGATTCATAACAATAAATCTTCCTCCTACGGCACCTACCTTTGGATCCTTGAAATGAGGCATTATTTCTCTCAAGACATTTTTATCAAAAATAGAGTTTGCATCAGTTACCAGTATAATCTCACCCTTAGCGAACCTTTTACCAAAATTAATCGCTGAAGCCTTTCCTCGTCGCTCACCTTCCTCAACAAACTTCACAAGGGGATTCTTATTTCTCTCGGAGAATTCCTTTACAATTTTACTGGTATCATCTGTAGAACCAGAATCCACTACAATAATCTCATATTTATCCTTTGGATAGTTAAGATCAATTAGATTCTCAATTCTTTTTCTAATCACCTGACTCTCATTATAGGTAGGTACTAGAATCGAGACGAAGGGTTGATAGGAATAATCCTTATTCTTAGGTTTACTCTTAATGGCAACTAGAGCCATTAAAATAGGATAACCAACAAACTGCCATATCAGAAGAAAAGAAATGAAATATAGAAGAACCATTAGTACTAATAGTTTCAGTTTTTCATCACCCCACTTGATTCTCTTATGATTGCTGTATCTTAATAATCTCAGGTCGAGTGCCAAGGATTACAGTGATGCCATGCATTAGATATGATTCCTCCAAATATAACTCCTCCCATGGTTTCCTAGCCTCATAAACCCTCCAACAATCAAAGACCAAACCTCCATAGATTAAGCCTCCATAGACCAAGGATACACTAAAACAAACATTAAAACAAAAAACATATATATTAACTTTTATCCAAACAAACAAATTTTTATACACAACAACCAAAAACCACAACCCCACAACCCCACAACCCACAAACATAAACAACAACACAAACACGGACAATACAAAACACAAAACATAAACAACACAGACATAAACATGGACACAAAATAAAGACAAAATCAAGACAATATCAAGAGCCCAAGAAACCATCTCCCCCTCCCCTCTTGTCTAAAACTTGGTTGCTTAAAACTATGCTCTAAAAAACAACAAACAAACCCAAGACAAACAACAAAATCAACAAAACAACAAATCAACAAACCCCAAAAAACAACAAAAACGATGGTCTAATAAAAAACAAAGAATATGAACATCCCTTATACTCTATCCAAGAAAACCCCATACCTACCAACTTAAAAAACCTATACCTAGCAGTCCAAGAAAACCTATACCAACCAAAAACCGTATCCAGAATATGGTTGCCAGTGATCATCTAACACCCATCCAATCTTGCTATACAATATCAAACACCTTCTTTTTACACCCAAACATAGATACATTACGCCTAAGCCCCTCAATGCAACCCACTAACCCTTGGTTTAACAATAAACAATAACCAACCCTCATAACCCCTAGGTAACTAAGGAATAACTA
>CAZCPZ010000099.1:0-6397 GCA_964499875.1 uncultured Thermoplasmatales archaeon
AGAGGAACCAGTGAGAAATGGGTATATAAATGTATATAAGAATCCCATTTCTCATCCACAATACGTCTACATCACTCCTGGTAGTAAAAACCTCTACATCATCTTCACAGTTACTCGTATAGGAGCACAGATAGGACCAGGAGCTGTTGTATCATAGGATAAGAATTGATGGGGAAACAAATTATGTTTGAAACTCAGCGGATGAATGTGTTGAAAACTGGTATAGATGGATTAGACGCATTGTTCGAAGAAGGAGGTATACCAAAGGGTAGTACTATACTAGTAGCAGGTGGACCTGGAACAGGTAAAAGTACTCTATGTAGACAGATATGCTATAATAGGATAGTTCAAGGTCATCCCTGTATGTATGTCAGCTTCGAGGAGAGTAGAGAGAGAATAATCAGGAGTATGAAACAATTTGGTTGGAATATAGAACCATATATAGAACAAGGGAGGTTTCTAATACAGAAGATTAACCCACTAGATGTTTTAAGAATGAAATTTGGATCCCTAGGAGGCTCTGGTTCAGCAACAGAGATATCATATAAGATTAAACCACTTATTATACCCAAAGATTTTAATCCAGAGGTTATAGTAGTTGATTCCCTAACAGCTATAATAGAAGCATCTATAACCAAGGAGAAGAACCAAAGGGTTTACCTTCAACAACTCTTTTCCTTCTTCGAAGAAACAGGAGCAACATCATTCCTAGTAGCGGAGACAGAACCTATACCTAAGAGGTTTAGTGAAACAGGTATAGAGGAGTTCCTAGCAGATGGGATAATAGTTCTATATAACATAAAGAAGGGTGACCGGAGAGAAAACGCTTTGGAAGTACTGAAAATGAGGTTTAGCAGGCATAATAAAAGATTAGTCTCCCTTGAGATAACACCTCAGGGGGTACTGGTTCATCCCGATAGAACAGTTGAAATACCATTGTAGGAAACTATTTACCAAGGAATTTAAAAGGCTCCGTTTTATTAAGCCTCTTAGCACCATACCTAAGTATATTCTCCTCGATTTGTTTCACTTGGAATCTAGTTAACCCCGTTCTCTTGAGTAACAGGTTATCATGCTCATCATAGATCCTTATAACTCCCTCCTCTGAGCATGTAACTGCTTTAAGTATCTTCCCATCTTGCAACCATATCCATATAGAGGTTTTTTTAGTGGTCATGGAGACACCAAACTATTGTTCCATTCAATATATTTTTATTTTATTTAATATATAAATATTTCTTTTTGTGAATCGACGTTTGCTTGTGAGAAGAAATGTGGAAGAGAGAGGAAAATATATTATAACACCATAACAATAAACAGTAAACCCCCCTTTGTTGGGGATGGGAAGATGGAGGATCTAAAACAAGAGATATTTAGGAGGATACCAACCGGTGTAAAGGGTTTAGATGAACTACTAGGTGGAGGGCTACCAGAGGGATCTATAATCCTAGTATCTGGTCCACCTGGAGCAGGTAAAAGCATACTCTGCTTCCAATTCCTATACGAGGGCATTAGGAACAATGAAAAAGCATTATATTTAACACTGGATAAGAAGGAGAGAGGAGTTATACTTCAAGCAAAAGCTATAGGGTTTGATTTTGAACCAGCGATAGCAGAGGGTAGAGCGAAGTTTAGATACCTAAATATTAACAAGAAACAAGTCTATGAAGCCATGGTGGATGAGATACTATCAGATGATTATAGTAGAATCGTATTAGACTCAATTACTCCCCTCTCAGAGATGCCACTTTACATAGAAGGAGAGGAGATGAGAGTGGAAGAGGATAGCAATATATTACCAGTTGGACCAGTGAGGAGACGGCATCTAAGGTTTATAATGTCAACTCTTGAATCAACAAATGCTACAACTATTGTAACCTCAGAGTTACCCATGGGTTCACCAGCGTTATCAAGAGATGGGGTATCAGAGTTCCTAGCAGATGGAGTGATACTACTAAACTATGATCCCATGATGGATAGACGCAAGTTATCTGTTATAAAGATGAGGAATACTAAGCATACTCTTAAACCACATAATATTCAGATAACATATGGAGGTATACAACTCATATAGATTATGATTAAGATAAACTATACTCCACCAAGGACACTTAGAGGATTATTCATAGCACACTATGCTCCACTATTGTTAATTATAATGATTGGCCCACAAACAGCATACCTAGGAGCATGGAAACTACCAACACCTATGCTACCAACCATACTAGTAGGAGCAATAGTTTTCCTAAGTGGAGCAACACTATATTTTAAATGGGAGATATTCTGGTATAAAACCTACAAGGGGCAACTGGTAACAGATGGAATATTCAAGTATATTAGGCATCCACACTATGCATCCATAATAATAATAGGTTTTGGTTTAGCATTATTCTTCTACTCCACCATAGCATTGATTATAGCAGTTATAGCTATACCAATAATGATGTGGAGTATAATAGATGAAGAGAAGCAATTACTGGAGGAGTATGGCGAGGAATACAAGGAGTTCATGAGGAAAACACCTTGGAGGATGATACCAGGGTTATTCTAAACGCTCTACACTCCTAGAGGCAACGATATCTATATTGGTATCAAGTATATTCCCATAGATTATTTCCTCTCTCCTAATAGGTGCATCCACGGTAACCTTGGAGAGTAATCTAATAGCGTCTCTAATCAAGTGTTTAGGTAAACCCTCTTTGCTTCTAACAGGTAATAGGGGAACTACCCCATTGTTAACAACAACAGTAGTAGTTAGAATCCTCCTAGGATTCAATGTCTCTTCTCTCGCATATTCTAACCCAAGTTTACACTCAAATCCCCTTGCATTAACCTCATCGTTAACCAACTCTACCTCGATACTGCAGCTAAGTGGACAACGAATACAAGTTATCCTCCTCAGCTTAAATCACCTCAACCTCTACATCACTTGAGAAACCAATACTAGGTGGTATAACTATTTTCTCCATAACAGCTGGTTTAACAACCCTGCGTTTAACCTCATAAACAATTTGATCACAAATCTTCACTCTTATCCTAGCATCCCTGAGTATCTCCTTAACCCTGATATACATTGTTACCTCGCTAGCATCAACTCTAATCCTCTGTGGAACAACACTTCTAACATTTCTACCTCTCAGAACACTTACTCTACTAGCAGCAGGTAACCTATTTAGAGCGTATAGAGAAGCTGATCTACCTGCTACCCAACCACTAGCTGTTACATCATCTACTAGATCATGAACCTGTACAGCGTTTCCACAAGCAAAGAAACCCGGTACCATGGTTTCCATGTTATTATCAACAATGGGTCCACCGGTAGTATCATCAAGTGGTATACCAATCTGCTTTGATAACTCATTCTCTGGTACCAAACCAACTGCTAATACTAGTGTATCACAAGGTATATACTCCTCGGTACCAGGGATGGGTTTAAAGTTATCATCCACCTTTGCTACTGTTACACCAGTTAATCTATCATAACCATGTATATTGGTAACAGTATGCGATAGAAACAATGGTATACTATAGTCCTCGAGACATTGAACAATATTCCTAGGTAAACCAGTTGAAGTAGATTGAATCTCATATACTCCTAAAACCTCTGCTCCCTCAAGGGTGAGACGACGAGCCATTATGAGACCAACATCCCCGGAGCCTAGTATAACAACCTTTTTACCAGGTAGTATACCCTTGATGTTGATTAGATACTGTACTGTACCAGCAGTGTATATACCAGCTGGCCGGGTTCCAGGTATAAGAATCTGATTCCTAGTTCTCTCTCTGCAACCCATAGCTAGAACAACTGCTTTCGCCTGGATATCTAGAACACCGTTTTTATTCACCGCGATAACTATTTTATCCTTACTAATTTTGATGACACTGGTGTCAAGTTCTATATCAACATCTAAACCCCTTAGTTGCTCTATAAGTCTCTCCGCGTACTCTGGACCAGTAAGTGTTTCTTTGAAAACAATGTTTCCGAAACCATCATGTATACACTGAGGTAGAATACCACCGAGCTCACTATTCCTATCTACAACTAGTACACTACTACTATTTTCCGCAGCTTTTATCGCAGCAGCGAGACCAGCGGCTCCTCCACCGATTACTACTACATCATAGCTAAGAGTCTTCATCTAAACCCTCTCTTGTTCTACTAGTAAATAGATAAGAGTCTCTTCCTTTCTTAGTGATCCTCTCAACAGGTATACCTGTCTCCCTAGAGAGAATCTCAACAACCCTTGGTAAACAGAAACCTCCTTGGCATCGACCCATACCAGCTCTAGTACGTCTCTTTATAGCATCAAGTGTGAGAGCAGGGATAATAGAGTGTATTGCTTCTATTATTTCTCCCTCTGTTACTTCTTCGCATCTACAAATAATTCTACCATAACTAGGATTATCTTTAATCAACTCGTTTCTCTCCTCCAAAGATAACTCTCTAGGGATAGGTGGATGCTTCCTAAAAGGTTTGAAATCTTCTTTCTCCTCCAACTGGAGACCTTCTTCTCTAAGGATACTTATTACTCTCTCTGCAACCATTGGTGCAGCTGTTAAACCAGGAGACTGGATACCAGCTACATGGATGAAACCCTTAGTTTTCTTTGCTGCTCGAATTATGAAGTCCTCAGTGAATGTACAAGCACGTATACCTGTGAAAAAAGTTATAACCTTATCCCTTGGGAAACCAGGGGATAACAAGGAGTATCTACTAAATATCTCCTCTATTTCCTCCTTTGTAACAGATGTATCCTCTCTACTCGGGTGCTCAGCTATAGTTGGACCCCACTGTATGTTTCCATCAAAAGTATATAGTATTCCACCACCCTTATAGTGTTCTTGTTTAGGTAACTGCAACAAAGTCATTGGGTGATTAATATAACCTTGGATTTCCTTATCAAATAAGATGGTTGCTCCACGTTTAGGATGTATAGTATATTCTCTAGCATCTGCTAACTCCGCTACTCTATCAGCATAGACTCCTGCAGCATTTACTATAAACCTAGTTTTAATAACACCCTTGGTTGTAACTACAGACTCTACTCTACCATCTCTTATATTTATATCAACAACCTCAGTATCCAATAGAATTTTAACACCATTCTCAACAGCATTCTCAGCCAGGGCTATAGTAAACAAGTAAGGATTCGTAACAGCATAAGTTGGGGAATATATAGCGATAATAGCTCTCCTAGTAACATTCGGTTCTCTTTTGAATAACTCTTTCTTTTTAACTACTTGAAGTGGTATACTAAGTTTCCTACCTCGTCTGAGGATGATGAATGGTAGTATGAAACGTAGGATAAGATATTTGATTGGGTAAGGTATAGGAATCTTTAGTGAATCCTTTGATAGGATTATCCATAAACCCGTCTCCTTATATGGTACATCTAGTTCCTCAGCTAGTTTTTGGAATACCTTGTGTCCCTCTACGCATAGTTTTTGTTTAAGTGTATTCATTGGTTCCCCTATACCTGTGTGAACAAGTGCATTATTAGCCTTGGTTGTACCACAAGCAATATCACTATTCTTCTCAACTAAAACAGTTTTAACCCTGTACTTGGAGAGGAGTCTAGCTATACCGCAACCAATAACTCCTCCACCGATGATGACAACATCAGCTACACCTAGATCCCTATGTGATGGTTTACCTCGAATTGGTTCTTCTTTCCCTGGGTAATCAAGGTTGTTAACAACGCCTTGTACACCTTTGATTCTACCAATGCTTCTACCAATTCTTAGGTATTCCTCATATGAGTCTACAGAGCCCTCAAGAGTTACGATTCCATCCTCAACCTTATAGCTACAGTTGATATCCCTGAGTATCCTCCTGATTCTCTTCTTGATCTTGTTATCTTTTATTTGACTCATTTGAAACTACTCCAACCCTTAGGATAACGTTTTCTATCTTATTAAACAAGAGATGATATTATTAAACAAAAGCTAAGGTTATAAGAGTGATGGATAAAAGAAAGTAGTTAAAACTTCGTTTAGAAAATAACAAATTTTTCTATGAAATGGATCCAAGAATTGGATGAAATGTAGGAAGTAACCCTGAGTGAAAATGAATAAAATTAGTTTAACTGTGATTATCTTCTTGGAAAGTAACGTATTCCCTTGAATGGACAAACATGACCTATAGATATCTTTCTCATCAGACTCTTTAATATCTAAAACTCAAAGAGGCACACGCCAAGAAAAACTAGATATCCTAGAAAAACATCTAAACTAGATGTTATGAGAGTTCTAGTTACTGGTGGAACAGGATTCATAGGATCCTATCTAGTAGAGGAACTACTAAACAATGAGTATCAAGTAAAAATATTATCGAGAAAACCAGTTGATAAATGGAAAAACAAAGTAGAGATCATAAAAGGAGATATAACAAGAGTGG
>CAZCPZ010000100.1:0-6386 GCA_964499875.1 uncultured Thermoplasmatales archaeon
ACTGGGGTAATTATTTCTTTAAACATTTTTCTTCAACTCGGCTAGTTTCTGCTTAATCTTCTCTATCTCCTCCTCGTTATCAGATAACTCCTCTGCTAGATAACTTATAGTACTTTGTTCAAATCTATGTAATAACTCAGAGAATAGGTTACGAACTATTCTCTTCTCCAGTTCTGCCTTGGAGAGTATAGGGGTATATATGTAAACCCTGTTTTCTTTATCTACTTTCTGAGAAACAATCCTTTTCCTGACAAGGCGACTCATGATGGTTCTAACAGTAGAGTAGGCTTTTCTATTTCCTCTCTCTTCTAGTTCCCTGCAAATCTCTCTAGCTGTAGCTTCTCTCCTCGACCATAGAATCTCCATGACCTCTCTCTCGAGTGGACCGATATTTTTAAACATGTTAGTTTATAATAAGACTTATAGTATTTATAGTTTGTCACGTTACATTATGTAGCATACATAAGAGTTTTAAATCAAAAAAATATGCTGGTTCCTCCTAGGTGGCAACATAGCAGCAAACCGATGGAAAAATATTTATATTGGAAATTCTATACTATGTTGTGTAGCGTTACATAATGTAACCTACACAGCTGTGGTGGGCGATCAGAGAATGCAACACGAGAATATAAAACCAAGATTTCTTAAAAACCCCGCAAGAAGATGCTGCTGCAGGGGGATGAACCTAGTTTTAACTTGCCTCCTGAAATGGTTTTCCCCCTATATCCCAACATCCCCCTCAGCCGCATCCACCCCCTCAAGCTACACAAAAAGATAAATCCCTGTAAAACATAATGAAGAGATAACGGGAGGTGAACAACATATGAAACAGGGAAAAACCTACAACTCCCAAAAAAATATGATCAAATTATCAAAATATTTCAAAAAAAATGTCCTCCTAGTAGGATTAATAGTATCATTACTACCATTAACCTCGCTAGCTACAGACTCATATGCAATAATACCAGGTGAAATATATAGGGGTTCAAGTTCTTTTGAATATAGAAACATAACAGTTTATGCTCCAGCTGTTGGACAAACCAATGACGGAAAATATATAGGAGTAATATCTACGATAACAGTAAGCATACAATCCAATGGGAGTGGAAGAGTCTTCGTTGATACACTACCACTTGCTCAGATAGATATGCAGGGATCCGCAAGGTTAGCTGTTAAGGTAGCAACAACACTAGTAGCGAATGATAATTCCTGCAGCATTGATCCATATACCTATGACTACTTCTTTGTGATAAGAACTGATTCACCCATAATAGGTGGACCATCAGCAGGGGGGATAATGACTGCAGCAGTAGTAGCACTACTAGAGGGATGGAAGATGGATGATAAAACAGTTATGACGGGTATGATCAACCCAGATGGAAGTATAGGACCGGTTGGAGGAATCCTTAAAAAGATTGATGCTGCTCACTCTGTAGGAGCAAGAAGATTTCTGATACCAGAGGGACAGATGCTGTATACGGATACTATAACGGAGACAACCACTAGAAATGGATGGATTCAAACTGTAACTAGAACAGTTACAAAGAATGTATCTGAATACGCTATGGAAAACTATGGAATGGAAGTAGTGGAGGTATCCGATATAAATGATGTATTATTATACTTCACTGGCCACACCTTTCCTCTAACACCATCTGAGAACAGTATATCTACACAAGACTATATAGATTCAATGAAACCTCTAGCAACATCTCTATTATCAGAGGTGAATCAATCCTTTAGAAACGCTAGCAAGGCTTTTGCTAACTCCTCTATACCCAATTATTTCCCTCATTACTATCGTGACCAGGTTAAAGATTTCTTAAATGAAGCAGAGAAGCTAATAAGAGAAGCTAAGGAGTGGTATAATAAGCAGATGTATTACACTAGTACTACTCAGTCATTTAGCGCTCTGATAATGTCTCGTTTTGTAAGATATGCATGTGAGTATTTCAACACAGGAGATCAAAACAAGTATATGAAGGAGCTACTATCAGAAGTTGAATCACTCTATGAGAATGAGAGTAGTGAAGCTAAACAAGCTGAGGTTAAAGGAACGATATCTCTTCAATGTGTAGGAGCAGCACAAACTAGGGCAACTGAAGCTGAGAAGTATATATCGGAGGCTAAAGAGTATCATATGAGAGGAGAGGATCTCTCTGCTCTATATAAAATCGCTTTCGCTATGGAGAGATCAAGAAGCATAGGTTGGTGGCTTAGTTTAACAAACTATTTCAATGACACTGGTACCATAACTTCTGATCAACTAGAAAACCTTGCAAGCGATTATATACAGGATGCCCAGCAAGCCATTGTATACTCGGAATTGATTCTACATGAAATGGGGAGAACTTCGCAACTTTTAGCTGATGCACAAGATTTATTGGAGGCTGCTAAGGAAGATAAGGATAAAGGTTACCCTGCTGCCGCTTTATTTGAAGCTTTAAAAGCTCTCTCAAAGGGAAACCTAGCTTTAGAACTCGTTAGTATAAATTCTCAGGATAAAATGAGGGATAAGATTAAGAGGGCAAATGAGAGTGCAAGCGCTAGTATTAGTGAGAGTAGGCTGCGTGGAATAGAACCAGTTTTAGCTGTAAGCTACTATGAGCTTGCTCAAAGTTATGCAGATGAAAACGCTGAAACAGCTCTCTTCTACTATAAATATAGTTGTTTAATACCGGGTGTATTAACATTTACTGGCGGAAGCAGTAAACAATCCTCTAGATACCTAGGGATACCAGAGTTCACTGTGTCACCATGGGATTACTTATTAGCTAGAGAGGGGCTTGTGGTAATAACTCTACCGATTCTATCTGGTCTAACTGGGATAGTAATAGGAGTAGTAGTTGGAATAGTTTTAACTAGGAAAAGAAAGGAAAAAGAGGCACCTAGAGAGTGGATTCCAGCTAGTATAATAGATTATGATAAAATGGAGGAGAAAGATACCATAGAGTTACCTAGAAGCATAGATGATTACTTCAGGAATCAAGAGGAAGTATGAGGAAGACCATTGGAAGATTATTTGGAGAGGAGATAATTGTTTCAAACCCTAGAGATATTGGTAGATTACATAGTAGAAGTAAATTTGGTGTGAGAAAAGGAAACTCATTATACCTCAATATACTGGAGGGTGTATTTCTACTGGATGAGGATAGAATAAGAATACTAGAGAGGGGAGATAGAGAGATAGCATTCAAAGAGTTATTCCAGATAGCCTCTGATAAAGTAGAGAATTTTGAAGACTTATATAGAGTATACCAGGATCTCAGACACCGCGGGTATCACCCAATTATTGAGGATAGTAGCTTAACTCTTCATAGGGGGGAGGGAAGAGAGAATCCACTCATAGTTTTTAATGAAGGAGAGAATATTAAGGTATCATCCCTCAAGAAGTTATGTGTGGATAGAGAAACGATTCTTGCCCTAGTTGATGAGGAAGGAGATTTAACATATTATGAGTTACAAATAATCAAACCAGTGGGGGAGATTGGGAAAGAAAATCTACCGGAAACCAATGGGTTTCTATTGAGTAACAAGGTTTTTATATTCGATGTAAACGCAGCTAGGATACTACATGCAAGAGAATTCTATGGGAGTTTAAGAAGAAACTATCTTCATTTATCACTATTAGAAGCATTATATTTAATGGAGAAGAAGAAACTCAGTATATTAGATGGAGATAGGTTACTTGATGAATCAGATTTCCTAGAGTATATAAAGAAACGATACCCTAGTAGTCTACAGAGATATGAAGTTTTCAAGGACTTGAAGAATAGAGGGTTAATTGTTAAAACAGGTTTCAAATTTGGAGTACATTTTAGAGTCTACACTAATCTCCCAGAATTCACTCATTCAGAGTACCTTATACATGTAATCAACCCCAGTATGAAGGAGACATGGTCAGAGATTAGTAGAGGAGTGAGACTTGCTCACGCAGTAAACAAAACCTTTCTATTTGCATTTCCAGAAGAGGAAGATATCATCTATCTCAAACTTAAGCGGATACGGCCATAACCTATAAATATTCCATGTAGTTTCATCTCAATAGAGTTTGGGTGGAGGAGAACTTTAGATGCTACAAATTAGGTGGCATGGTCACGCATGTTTTGAGATAAGTAATGAGGTAACCATTGTAACTGATCCACATGATGGAAAATCCCTTGGTATACCACCACCAACTGTGCAGGGAGATATCATACTGGTTTCTCATGACCATTTTGATCACAATAGTGTGAAAACAGTTGAGAAAGAAAACTCAACGATCATAAGAGATCCTAAGGAACGAGAAGTATCTGGGGTGAAGATAAGAGGAGTCACAGTTTATCACGATGAAGCAAAGGGTGCAAAGAGAGGTGAAAATAATATCTACATCTTCACTTTGGATGGGGTAACCTTCTGTCACCTTGGAGACCTAGGACATACACTGGACAAAGAGGTTGTAGAGGAGATTGGAAAGATAGATATACTGTTTATACCCGTTGGGGGAACCTATACTGTGGATGCAAAACAAGCTTGGGAAGTAGCTAAATCTCTTAACCCAAGGATTATTGTACCAATGCACTATAAAATCGAGGGGTTATCACTACCGATTGCAACGGTAGACGAATTCCTAGATGAAGCAGAGTATAAAGTGTTGAAAGTTGGTAATGAGATAGATATTGAGAAAGAGGAGTTACCAGAGGAACCAGAGATCTGGGTTTTCACACTCTAGATTTAAATACCTCAGGGTTAACACAGTTAGGAGGTCTCTCTCCTCTTAAACCAGTTAGTATGTTCTCCGCAGCCATCAAAGCCATCCTAGACCTAGTTTCATAGGTAGCTGATCCTGTATGAGGTTGCAAAACAACGTTATCTAACTCTATAAGTTCTCTTGGTATACGTGGTTCATGTTCATATACGTCTAAACCTGCACCCCATATCCAGTGTTCTCTCAATGCTTTAATCAATGCTTTTTCATCAACTACTGCTCCCCTTGAAGTGTTTATAAGGACCGCTGTTTCCTTCATCATCTTTAACTCTTTTTCACCTATAAGATGATATGTATCATCTGTTAGAGGTACATGTAGAGAAACAAAGTCTGAGGACTCGAGTAATTCCTCTAGTGAAACTTTTTTTGCACCTAGTTTTTCTTCTAAAACTCGGTTCCTATGTCTACTAGTATATAGAATCTTCATTGAGAAACCCTGGCTTTTTAACGCAAAAGCAGTCCCAATTCTACCAGCTCCTACTATTCCAAGGGTTCTACCTGTTATTCCTCTCCCCAGCATCAGCATTGGTGCCCATCCTTTAAACCTACCTTCTCTACAGAAATGGTCTCCCTCTACGATTCTACGGGCAACAGCGAGTAGTAAAGCCCATGCTAACTCTGCTGTTGCATCTGTGAGCACTCCTGGAGTATTACTAACTGGTATTCCTCTCTCTGTTGCAGCTTTAACATCTATGTTATCATAACCTACAGCGTAATTGGAGATCATCTTTAGTTTTGGAGCAGTTTTTATAACCTCTGCATCAATTGGATCTGTCAATAAGCATAGTAAACCTTCTTTATCTTTTAGAGCCTCAATGATCTCATGTTTCTCTAGGATTCTATCCTCTGGGTTAACTTCAACTTCATGATGTCTTCTAAGTAATTCAATTCCTTCCTCTGGGATTCTTCTCGTGACAAATATCTTCAAGGTATTCTCCTCCTCTACAAAACCTAGGTTACCTTGGATACAGAGGGAGTGGTTAAAATTTTTCTATACCCATGAGAGGCATGTATAGGTTTAAGCAGTGCTGAATCTAACCTGGTAGTACCCCCCCACCGATTTTTATGGTATAGGACCCTTTCTTAGCGAGAAAAGAAATAGTTCGCTCCCATTCATCAGGAGGAGTTTCCAAACAAATATGATCTTCGTTTGATTCTATACATTCGTCTATTGCTCTTTTAAGAGTTGGATACTCTTCTAATTCCTCCCGTGTTACGTTAACATATCTAGTAGGTGTATCCTGAAGTTTGAATACAGAGATTGCTTTTGAATAGTAATCCATGTAGGCACTCCACGTGAAGAGAGTGAGGAAAATTAAGATGAAACCTAAAGTAGAGAGGATAAATGATTTAAATACGAATTTTGGAGAGTATCGTTTAATTAGAATTAACCCAAAAGCAAATAAAACTAGGAGGATTAGGAAGGAGAAAACCAGCATGTATATGCTGTGTAGAGAGTATAGACTACTCAAGTTGTTTCCTAGAATAAAGGAGGATATACCCATTAGGAGGAATATGAGGTAAACAATTTTTTGTTCTCTATTAGTTGAATCTTCCAACTACATCACCCTTTTAATAGGTATTCTGATATATCATTAGGGAGTTAGGTTTTGAGTATCACTGGTTTTTCTAGTCTCCA
>CAZCPZ010000101.1:0-6266 GCA_964499875.1 uncultured Thermoplasmatales archaeon
TTGATCAAACCTTGAGTACAAACTGGACACATGGAGGAGTATACACTGGTTTTTTCAAGGTAACTATGCCCACTTAAAATGTTAAATAGTTTTTCTTCAATCCTCTTCCTCTGATGAAGATTAATTTTATCGTGGAGAATAATAGAAACCTAAGATTCCTAGGTTGTTCAACTATAGCTATTAATCTATATAACACTCTTAAGAGAAAAGGTGTAGATGTTCATCTAAACTCTAAAGAGAAAGGGTTTGATATAATTCATGCTCACACGTTTGGACCACTAGCTTTATCTCAGAGGAAGAAAGCCTCTACTAGTATAATATCTGCTCACTCTCTACCCTCTATAAATAAAGGTAACATTGTATCTGGTGGAAAAAAGTTTTGGAGGAAGATATATAGAGGTATATACAACTCCTTCGACTACATCCTTGCTGTATCCAATACTTCTATTGATGAGCTGAGAGAGATAGGTGTTAATAAACCGATACGTGTATTGGAGAATGGTGTCGATCAAAGAGTATTTAGGTATGATAGAGCTAGGGGTGAAGAGTTTAGAAGGAAACTTGGTTTCTCTGAAGAAGATTTTGTTGTACTCAATGTAGCGCAGGTTACTCCACGTAAAGGGGTATATGATTTCATTGAGGTTGCCAGTAAAAACCCTGATATCAGGTTTGTATGGATCGGGGGATTCCCCTATTATTTTATATCCTCAGATTATTTTAAACTACGTGAACTCATAAAGAATACTCCATCTAACCTGGTTTTCACAGGTTTCATTGATGATATCGTTGGAGCATACTCTGGTGCTGATGTATTATTTGCTCCGACCTATGGAGAAACATTCGGTTTAACTATACTAGAAGCTTTATCATGTAATCTACCTGTACTAGTTAGACCTCTAGAAGTTTTTAAGGAGTTATTTGACGAGGAAGTATTATATGGTAGTAGTGTTGAAGAGTTTTCTAGGATACTAAGGGGTCTCCCAAGGAAAAGAATTAATTCTTCTCTCCCAGATAGGTATGATGTAGATAGAATCGTAGATAGACTAATAAATATCTATGAGGAGTTGATTTAAACCATAAGAATATTATAAGATACTAGGGTTCATAGAGGGAGTTGTGACTAGTAAGAGAGATAAGAGAATAAAGATATATGTAGCTATCAGCGTATTCCTAAGCATCATAATGATAGTATTACTATTATACTTCACAGTTGATAGGGAAACCATTGATTATTTAATGAATACACCTATTAGATACGAGTTTTTTATTATAGCCGTACTACTACAAGTAATTACTTGGGTTATATGGGGTGCGAGGTTAAAGGTGTTGAGTAACGCTATAGGGGAGCATCCACCGATATCTCTATGGGAAGCTACGAAGATTGTTATGGCTAACATGTTCCTAGCTGGTATAACGCCTTCTATGGCTGGAGGTGAACCAATTCGTATATATCTACTTAATAAGGATGGAGTTAGTGTTGGAGCCGCTACTGCATCAGTACTCGGTGAACGACTACTCGATGCCTTTGTAATACTTGGTTGTGTACCATTAGCATTCCTAGTGTTTCAACAGCATTTATCCTCTCAAATCCTTCGTTTAGGGTTAACCATTGGAGTGTTAATCTTCTTAATAGCTATATTATTATTCTTCCTAGCTATTAAATACCCTGATAAAACAAAGGCTATACTAATATTTATAAGTAGGAAGATAAACCGGTTCAGGAAGAAAGACGATGGTATTAGTTTCTCCATAATTGAGAGAATCAACAGGGAAGTGGATACGTTTCATAAATGCATAAAATTCTTCCTAAGTACGGGTAGAAAACCTTTTCTCATAGGGGGATTTCTAACAGTGATATATTGGAGTACAGCTTTTATGATACCCTCTATGATTCTACTAGGTTTACATCTACCTCCTCATTTTATAGCTTCTTATGCCGCTCAAGTTCTACTAATAGTTATAATAATGATGCCTACTACACCTGGAAGTGCAGGTGTAGGAGAAGGTAGTATAGCTGCTCTATACACGGTTTTAATTGGTTCAACGTTGATAGGGGTATTTGTATTAATCTTTAGATTCATAACATTTCATCTCAACATGATTATAGGAGCAGTATTCCAATACAGGATGCTTAGATCAGTAACCTCTATATCAATGGAGGATATCAAGAAACAAGAAAGGATTTTGGATGAGGAACCATAACCATATTTAAATAGGAGTTATAGTATTCACTTCACCCTATGTTAAAGATGGCTGATAGATGCATATCCTGCGGGCGTGGACTAGTTGGTAAAGGGTGCACAACCTTCATCTGCCCAACCTGTGACACCATTATTGGTAGATGCGGTAGATGCAGGGAGCAGAGTGTTAGATATACATGTCCAACCTGTGGGTTTACAGGACCATAGGAGGTATAAAACTTGGGTGAAGTAGTAGCATTAATACGTTTAATGCCAGATGGAGTGGTAAGTGATGAGGAATTAGGGAGAATAGAGGAGGATGTTAGAAACACGGTGAAACCGCCAGTGAAACTAGGGAAGATAGAAGTTAAAAACATTGCTTTTGGTCTCAGAGGGTTAGATGTCACAGTAGTGGTACCAGACTCTGAAGGTGGAGTAGACCCAATTGTAGAGGAACTCTCTAAGATTAAACAAGTTGAAAGCGTAGAAGTTATTGATGTTGGTAGACTCTAAGCTGCTTTCTTAGATTTCTTTATCATCCTCTCCTTCATTCTCTCCACAGCGTTTACACCAAGCTCAGTTGGATAATACACTGGGTACGCAGAGTGACTAGTGTCACCTTCTACAAGCTCTGCCATGTACATCTTTTTTATATGCCATTTAACAGTATGGTGATTCAAATTAAGGGCATGAGCTATTTCTAGTAAGTGTTTACCAGGGTTCTCTTTGAGATACTTTAGTATCCTATAAGCATTCTTGTTTCTAAGTATGGATTCTGCTACGGCTTCTCTCCTAGCTTCAATACCTCCTTCAACTATATAGTAAACTTTTTTTCCACCAATGGTTTTACTTCTAATCAAATTTGTTTGCTCTAGTTTCCTTAGATGCCAAGCAGCATTACTAGGTTTAAGGTTAAGTTCTCTTGCAATCTCTCTTAGATGAGACCCCGGGTATTCATCGATGTATTGATATAGATTCCTTCGAACCTCTGTATCTAAGACATTCTCTGGTGTAACATATTTTATTCCACCATAGGTGAGTAAAGCTAGTATCACTATTATTACTCCAACTATGAATACTAGTGTCTCATTACCTATGTTCTCTTCCGAGGAAGCAGCTTGAGTAGATAGTACTGGTAGAGATAATAGTATCCCTATAACAGCTAGGTGTGGTATCTTCATTTCTTCATCCCATCCCGGAGAAGCTTTAAGGTGGAAGGGATTTAAAAGATTATCGATGAGTATAGAAACCAATTATCTTCCCATCACTATGTTCAATTCTTATAAATCCAAATCTCTCAAACTGTATAACCTCTCCATCTCTAGTAGTGGTTATAGCTTCCTCTGCTAATCCATGAATCTCTTCTAAACTACTAGGGTTATACTTATCCTCTATGAAGAGTGAGTGAGGTATTAGAATAGTTACATCTGCATTCCTATCTGTAACCCATTGAATCCTAGGTGCCTCTGATAGTAACTCCTCTCCAATATATTCTCCTTGGATAATCTTGTTTCTATCAACTACACGTATATTGAAGAGATCCTTTAATCTAAAAACATCTCCTATCTCAAGTCTCTCTGCATCCTCCATTGGTATATAGAATGTTTTATCTGTGTGAATCACTCTTGCTCCTAGTGACTTATTAGATGGGTGATAAGGTATAGTTTGAGCTCTAGTTGGGGCATTCTCTACAAAAACTTTAACTGGTTCTTTAACGAAGAAGAATCTCCTTGCAACTGGGTCAATGATCTTCCTATTCGCTGCTTCTAGTAGAGAGAATGATACTGTGGATTCTGTTTTAGATACACCCTGTGAGATGACAAAGTTTCTTATACCCTCTGGAGTAAAACCTCTTCTCCTTAGTCCCCCCAGTGTTGGTAATCGTATATCATCGAATCCTGAAACTAAACCTTTCTTAATCAATGGGTTAATCTTCCTTTTAGAGATGGGCATACCCTTGATAGATAGACGAGCGAATTCTTGTAGATAAGGTTTCCTTAAACCTAGTTTATCTAATAAATAGAAATAGCATTCATCTCTAAGCTCATACTCTTTCGTTCTAAAGGGATGAGTAACGCCACTAAGGCTATCCTCTACTGCACCAGCGAAATCATAGGTTGGCCAAACCCTATATCTATCTCCTTGTATTGGATGTGGTGTATCAATTATTCTAAACAATGTTGGATCACGCATAGCGGTGTTATCACTCTTCATATCACCCTTCAATCTTAGTACACAGTTTTCTAAGCTATTATGCATCTCCCTCCATAACTCTAGGTTTTCATCTACACTACGTTTCCTGCAACTGCAAGCCATCCTAGTTTGCCTATTCCTCTTAATCTCTTCTTGTGAGCAAGTACATACATAGGCATCTCCCTGCTTAATCAGTTGCTCCGCTAAACTATAGTGTTTAGGTAGGTTATCAGAAGTATTGTACTCTTCATCCCATTCTAAACCTAGCCATTTGAGATCATCTCTCTGTGCATCATAGAACTCTAGTTTATCCTTCTCAGGGTTCGTATCGTCGAATCTCAGTATGAATCTACCATTATACATCCTAGCGTACTCATAGTCTATTATAGCAGCTTTTGCATGACCTATATGTAAATAGCCATTTGGTTCAGGTGGAAACCTTGTAACTACTTTTCCCTCCTCTGCATTTGGTAGAGGAGGTAAAACAGGTTCCCTAGTTTTCTTCTCTTTTTGAAGTAACTCTGGTGCGGTTTCCTCTAGAAGTCTTCTTTGTTCTTCAATGGGTAACTTGTTTACCTCCGATACGATTTGAGAAACAACTGGTATAATATCTCTAGGATTAATACCCTCTTTTTTAAGAGAAGCTATGACTTTACCAAGAACTGCTTTCTCCTGAGCTCTACCATTGAATTGTATGGCATTCCGTAGTGCAAACTTCCAAGCAGTGTTTTTAATCTCCTCGCTACTCATTTCTCTCTTTCCACTGCAAATCTAGCTAGTTCTTTTAATAATTGTTTCACGGGTTTCTCCTCTAAAACATCTATTGATCTCAAGGCGTCCTCCATATACTTCCTAGCTACTTTATCTGCATACTCAAGTGATCCAGTTTCCCTAAAGATTTGATAAACTACTCTAACTTCTTCATCACTTGCATCTCTCTTACCGAAGAGGGACTCAAGTTGTTTCTTATCCTCTCCCTCTGTATGAGTTAAAGCATACACGGCTATCAAAGTTTTTTTACCATTCCTGATGTCATTCCCAATGTCTTTACCAAGGGTTTCCACACTACTACTCATATCTAGGTAATCATCTCGTATCTGGAAAGCTAAACCTAGGTTTTCACCGTATACTCTTAGTGATTTAACTTCTTGTTCTCCCCCACCGCCTATTATTGCTCCTCCCTCTGCTGCTGCTCTGAAGAGCGCAGAGGTTTTCTTTTTAATCATAACTAGATATTCTTCCTCTGATACTATGTTTCTATCCTCGAAATCCATATCTAGTTTCTGTCCCTCGCAGACTTCTATGATAGCTTTTGTTAAAACTCTACTTAGTTTACCAACTATGTTAGTGTTTAAACTATTTAAAGCCTCATAAGCCTTTGCAAATAGTAGATCCCCAGCTAGGATAGCTGTGGCTTCACCATACTTCACATGCACTGTGGGGATGTTTCTACGTAGATGAGAGTTATCCATGATGTCATCGTGAACCAAGGTGAAGTTATGGATTAGTTCAAGAGAAATTGCATAAGGTAAAACATCTTCTACATTACCAGATACTGCTTCGCATGATAGCATAGATAAGATTGGTCTAAGACGTTTACCACCCGCTAATGGTAGATGTCTAATAGCATCATATAACTCTTCTGGTTCACCCCCCTCTAGGAAGGATTCTAATTTTGCGTTGAAAAAAATTAATTTATCCTCCAACTCTCTTTTTAAATCCATACTTCTACTTCAACCTCCCTCATCTTGGATACTTCATCTACACCCATCAGGAACATAGCTGCTCTTAGTTCCTCTATAATACTCTTCATCTCATGCTCTACGGCATCTCTACTCTCAACAGCAGGTTTCAATAGAGTCCTAGCTATACCTGCTACATCTGCTCCAAGTG
>CAZCPZ010000102.1:0-6238 GCA_964499875.1 uncultured Thermoplasmatales archaeon
TCTCCCTCTTTGGTCTACCAATATTCTCACCTATAACAGGGATCTCACCATCCTCCATATACATCCACCTAAACCCTGATTTACCTCATGCGTTTAGAGATCTTTAATGCCCTAGCTATACCTTTACTACTCATACCCTCCTCTTTTCGTTTTATAAGCCACCTTATCCTCCTCCCTAGTAAGCTTCATATTTTTAGGTGTAGAACCAGGAGGAGTTGATAAGGTGGGAAATATTTTTGGGACTACACATTATTTTTATGAAAAGAAAAACATTGATAAACTCAGCTATGGCTACACCCGGAACATACTTAAACAAGGGCTTGCATCATAGAATAGATATAGGTTTTCAAGGATGTAAGGGGTTTAGCTATGCCAGAAGACCTAGAACCCATAGATGAATGGATTAAGAAACAAAACTTTGAAACCACAGCGGAGATACCAGTACCAGAGCGATTATTAGACCAGGTTATAGGTCAAGATCAAGCAGTTGCAGTAGTTAAAAAAGCAGCTGAACAAAAAAGACATGTCATGCTAATAGGAGACCCTGGTACAGGTAAATCCATGATAGCTAGAGCAATGACAGAGTTTCTACCAAAAGAAGAACTCGAGGATATACTAGCCTATCCAAATCCTGATGACCCGAATACTCCTCACATCCGAGTAGTACCAGGTGGCAAAGGAAAAGAGATTGTAAAAGCACAGAGAGCAGAGGCAAAGAAACGTAGAGAACAACAAACCAGTATGGTTACAACCATAGTGTTCATGATCATAGCACTCTCCATATTCGCAGCTATAGCGCCAGCTATAACATCTGGTAACTGGAATGATGCACACATGGAATATGCAATATTTGGAATCATAGCAGCAGTAATGATATTCCTAATATTCTCAAGAGGAACAATGCTGCAGAGACAAGAACTACAGCAAGTACCAAAAATACTAGTGGGTCATGACAAAGATGACAAACCACCATTCGTAGAAGCAACAGCAGCACACTCAGGAGCCTTATTGGGAGATGTTAGACATGATCCTTTTCAATCAGCTGGTCTCGAGACACCACCACATCAACTAGTAGAAGCAGGAGCTATACATAGGGCACACAAAGGAGTACTATACATAGATGAGATTAATACTCTAAGTCTACCATCTCAGCAACACTTACTAACAGCTATACAAGAAAAGAAGTTTCAAATCACAGGGCAATCGGAGCGTAGCTTCGGAGCAATGGTTAAAACAGAACCAGTTCCATGTGACTTCATACTAGTATCAGCAGGTAACCTAGATGCATTAAATGGTATGCATCCTGCTCTAAGATCAAGGATTAGAGGATACGGATACGAGGTTTACCTAAATAGTCATATGGATGACACCTATGAGAATAGAGGGAAACTAATACGATTCGTAGCACAAGAAGTAAAAAAAGATGGTAAGATACCACACTTCAATAAAGAAGCAGTAGCAGAAATCATACTAGAAGCACAACGAAGAGCAGGTAGAAAAGGAAAACTATCACTAAGACTAAGAGAACTAGGAGGTTTAGTTAGAGCAGCAGGTGATATAGCATATGAGAGAGGAGAACCAGTTGTTACCAGAGAGCATGTTATAGAGGCAAAAGTAATAGCTAAATCCCTAGAGCAACAAGTAGTGGAGCGAACAATTGAACAACAAAAAGCATATAGATCCTTCAAGACAGAGGGTGTAGAGATAGGAGTAGTAAATGGACTAGCTGTACACTCAGCTGATCCATCTTTAAGCGAATTCTCAGGTCTAGTATTACCGATAGTAGCAGAGGTTACACCAGCGGGTTCAGAGTCAGAGGGAAAAGTAATAGCGACAGGTAGACTAGGAGAGATAGCAAAGGAATCAGTGCTTAATATATCAGCTATAATCAAGAAATACATGGGTAGAGATATATCTAAGCATGACATACATATACAGTTCATTGGAACCTACGAGGGTTTAGAGGGAGACTCAGCTAGTATATCCGTTATAACAGCAGTGATATCAGCGATGGAGAGAATACCAGTTAGACAAGATGTAGCAATGACAGGATCATTAAGCATAAGAGGAACAGTGCTACCAGTAGGTGGAGTAACAGCGAAGGTAGAAGCAGCGGTTAAAGCAGGTATCAAAAAAGTTATTGTACCAAAATCAAACCTACAAGATATACTATTAGAGGAACCCTACAAGGATAAAATAGAGATTATACCGGTAGAAACCCTCACAGAGGTTATTGAACACGCTTTAGAGGGCCCAGGTAAAGAAGAACTCTTAGAGAAACTTAAATCCCTGAGGCCACCGAAGGTCACAGGTAAAATAGAGAGTGAAACAGAGAAGATGACTCTAGGTGAGAAAACAGGCTCTGGGGAGCTTTCATGAAAGCTTTATTCATCGGGCGCTTCCAGCCATTCCACAAGGGACACCTAGAGGTTTTAAAGAATCTATCCAACATATATGAGTTCATTATAGGTATAGGATCAGCACAATATAGTTATACCTATGATAACCCATTTACACTGGAAGAGAGAGTGGAGATGATAAAAGCAGCACTTGATGAAACCCTTGTGAGATATGAATTAGTAGCAATCCCTGACATACATAACTATCCTAAATGGGTTGATCATGTAACTTCCCTAGCACCACCTTTTGATATAGTATTATCGAATAATCCTTTAACTAGAAGATTATTCACGGAGAAAGGTTATAAAGTAGAGGGTACACCACTCTACAATAGAAGATTATACTCTGGAGAAGAGATTAGAAGGAGAATCAGCTTAGATGAACCATGGGAGGAACTGGTACCAAGGAGAGTAGCAAGGATAATACACTCTATAGGCGGTGTGGAGAGGATAAAAAAATTATATAGAGAGGGAAAGAAGAAATCCTCTTCTCCTAAGAGAATCGATTATACCAGCTGAGATAGAGACCAATGCTGCAACTATTATAAGATAAAATCCAATATCGAGACCCCAGTTAGCTTTCATAAGATAGCTTCCACCTAATGGTGGAGATACCTCTATAACTCCTTCCCCTTGTAGGCTACCAAGGCTTAACTCAGTGATTCTACCCATACCCATGAAGAAGGCGGTAGCGACTAGTATAACAAAGAATATACTCACTCCAACTAGTAAGAAGGCGTATCTCTTCTTCAAAGCAATATTTGGAATAAAACTAAGTCCCATCAACATTAAACCAACTGATATAATAAGTAACAAGGTACGTAGAAACTCAGTGAAGACCTCTGGTATAGTCGCTGAAGAAAGGAATTGCTCATCGTCAACCACTAGTTGATCGATCATTTTCTGTGGGTATAGATACATATAACTAGTTTTACTTACGCGGTTATCCTCTGTGGATGCATGAAGACTCCACCATGGAAATACTAGGGATAGTAATACTAGGGTTATAGTTACTAGTTTCATATAAGAGTTTAAAGACAACTTTCTCCTCCATAATAGAAGGGTTAAAACTATTAGACCCGTGAAGCTACCAATGGTTACCATTATGAAAACCATTGAATATATCGAAGTAACTACTCTAACAACTCTATCTACGCTTAAATCCACTAGTGTTGAACCTATTAGTTTTCTAGATTCATCTAATACATTTAACGTGTAAACTCCTGGTGGGAGATGTATCTCAGCATAAGGTGATACCCCCTCTGCAACTATCTTTCCCTCTCTCTTAACAGTTACTGTAAAACCATCTACTGGTAGATTCTCGCCTCTAATGTTTAGAATCTCTACTTTTAAAGAATTTGTGTCGTCAAAAGAAGTAGAATACCTATCACCTACTTCTGGAATATTAATCTCCTCTACCTTCTTGTATCCACCATAGGTTAATTCCAATGTATACGTTGCTGCTGGTATATCTTGAAATAGATACCTTCCTTCTCCAAGATATTCTGGTTGAATCTCAGAAGGTTTTAACATCTCGTTACTAGTTAATAAAACCTCTATAGCCACTCCTGGTGGTAAACCAAGTTTATCTTCAACCTCTATAGTTACATCATATACTGGTATAGTTATATCTATAGATGGTTTAGAACGAGGGATAGGTATAGTATCAATTAAGAAGCCTTTATAGAAAACTCTAGCTGTATACCTAGAGGAAACTTTGAATACATCATAGAGGTGAATATCTCTTAGATCTCTAATAACATATGGTGAGAAGAGTGGGAATGGTACAGGGATTCTACTTACTCCATCCTCATGAGTTGTGTTACTCGCTACTACGACATCATTCTTATAGACCTCTACTTCAACTTCTCCTAGGCCATTCCCATGTTGATCCCTAGTTGAAACCTTTATAATCTGCTGCCAAGTGCAGTATAAGTGTAGGGTTGTATCGCTTGTAATCGTTATAGATCCAACTCCAATAAACCTCCTACTATTGTTTCCAAACTCTCTATAAACCTTAACCACGTACCTACCTGGTGATACACCTGTGAATTTAAGCATCTGAAACCCAATAAAAGGTTTCACCAGAGAAGATGTTTTATAGAGAGTCTCATTACAATATAATTCCCCATATAGTATCGGTAAATCTAAACCAGTTAAATTCCTTAAAACGGGAAGAGAACCTATTCTACCTGTTAGGTGAGGTATAACAGTTAAGGTATAGATATCTTCTCTACCTTCTCCACTCCTATAATACCTTGACTTTATAAGGTTTTGAAAGATTCTACTCTCAGCATCAATGTTTTTATAACTACCATTCTGAAGGGTTATAAATTCTGCATCAAACTCAACAACTAAGCCCCTGGGAATATCTACATCATGGATTGAATAAGGTTCATAACTGTTTCTACCAAAAGCTATAGAGACATAATCAACCTCTGTTCCAACAATATTTAGATACTCTCTCTCCGCGACCTTAACCTCTACACCGTCTCTCTCCATAGATGCATTAGATATAATACCGTGATTAGATGAAAGGATAACCCCATGGGTTTCACCAAAACCACCGTTATCATATGATATCCATGCTCTACTTCCAAGGTCACAATCATCTTCATATGAGATAATCCATGTTCTCTCTCTACACTCTGGGTTTTCCTCTAGCCTATATTCTCTGACCCTTTCATCCTCTGAATACACATGCAGAAATGGTAGAATCTCACCAAAACACATCTTATCGGTTACACTACTCTGAGAACGATATGATATCAACGCACCGAATCTCCCATCTACATTCTCTATACCCTTTACATGTGAATCCACTAGTATCTCATGGTGGACATGAACAGTTATCCTCCTAATCTTATTTGGAGAATGATAATACTTGTAGATATTTATGGTTTTAAGTTCTCCTCCACTAGATCCACTAGTTAACATGAATGACACCATAAGGTTTCCATCAACTAGAATCTCCTTTGAAATTAATCGTTGATCAGAGGAAACCTCATCCTTATCCTCTGTTCCCCTATGGAATGCAAAAGAGAAGGAAGCTAGTAGATCAGAGTTTTTAATATCAAACTCTCTTGTTCCAGGTTTCATAACAATAGCAACTTGAGATAATCTACGATTCAAAACTTGTCCTTTTTCCCCTACACCATAGACTATCTCCCCATCATCTACTATCTCATAGTAGTCTCCCTCCACGGATAAACCACTAATTGGTTCAAAATAATAGTGGCAGTCTCTAATGGAGACGTGATCCATGTAGTTTGGAGCTGGTTTCTCAGTATCATCATAGTATACATAATACTCTTCTTCTCCATCAGCTATAGGTGGAACTAGGAAAACAAGTCCACAGCTTGATATATGATCTTCATCAATGAAGTTTAAATCATATATCTGAGATTCTAACTCGTACCATTCAACTCCATTCCAGCAACACACTCTAATCGAATGCTCCATTGTATTCCTAGCCCAGCATGGATGAGAGAAATTTACTCTAATATCAATAGGTTGATGTATAGCTTCAGGTAAACTCGTTGAGATAGGTAAAATTAGTCTCTCTTTATACGACCAGTTTCTATTCCACTCTACTTCTCCCTCTGTGGAAACTATAGAGGAACCTATGACGAAGGTGTTTACTAGTAGTATTACTACTAGTAGATAGAATGATGTTCTTTTCACCCAAATCATAGGTCACCTCTTATCAATAGAAACCTTGAATATAGTGTTAATTATAATAATATAATAATGTTTCGAGAGAGTGATGGCGAGTAACATCAGCAACATTCTGTTCTCGTAAACATCTACCTAAGCCACAGATAACCCAGATAAAACAC
>CAZCPZ010000103.1:0-6235 GCA_964499875.1 uncultured Thermoplasmatales archaeon
GTGAGGGTGGTGTTGTGTATATTGGTTCCTCCTGGATGAATCGTTCTACTGGTGAATCATATGGTTATCTCTATGCTTTTGGGCATGGTAATGTTCCACCAAGTAGGCCTAGTATTAGTGGTCCTAGTGTGGGTGGGGTTGGTGAGACTTATAGTTATGTTTTTACTGCGGTTGATGGTAATAATGATACTTGTTTTATTATGTTAGGTGGGGTGATGGTTCTCGTACTGGTTGGATAGGACCATATCATTCTGGTGAAACTATAACTCTTAATCATACCTGGAGTCGTAGAGGTAGTTTTATTATTCAAGCTAAAGCCAAAGATATCTATGGTTTAGAAAGTGGTTGGAGTACACTAGAAGTAAGTATGCCTTTTTAGATTCATTAAAACACAGTTATTTAAAATTGTCAGAGTCTTTCTAAACTGTTTATATGAAAAGTTTCTCTTTCTACATCCAAAGCCATGGCTCTACTTTTTGAATAAAGTTCCTCTCTACAGCTGAAAGGGGTAAGGGACTTAGATGTTGTTAACACTAGTTTAATATCAAAAACTCTGTTTGTAGGATATACCCTTGTGGGATACGAAAAAGTTTAGCGCCGAGGAGGGGATTTGAACCCCTGCTCCCCAAAAGGGGAACCGGCTCTCAAGGCCGGCGCGTTGGTCCGGGCTTTGCTACCTCGGCGTCTAATTATTCTATACTATAAATACTGTGATTTAGAGAAAAAGTTTTTCACAAAAATATATGTGCTAGATTTTTTATGATCGTAGTACGATCTCTATGTTTACTCCATCTGGTACTTGTATCCTCATGAGTTGCCTAAGTGCTCTATCACTAGCATCTAAATCTATTAATCTCTTATGCACCCTTAACTCCCAGTGATCCCAGGTTTCCGTTCCTTCGCCATCGGGTGATTTCCTACACGGTACTCTTAGATGTTTCGTCGGTAGTGGTATGGGTCCACTTATGTTGACACCTGTTTTCTCAGCTATCATCTTAATCTGATTACATACATCTTCTAGTTTCTTTGCATCCGTGCTGACGAGTGATATCCTTGCTTTCTGTGTCATCGAACCTATATTCCCCCACTTATATTAAAATATATGGGAAAGATGAGAGGGAAGAGCGGACTTTATTTAGCTTCCTCTACCTCTAAGCAGATTCCTGCTGCAACAGTTTGACCCATATCTCGGATAGCGAATCTACCAAGTGGTGGGAATTTCTTGAGTGGCTCTATAACCATTGGTCTCGTTGGTACTATCTTCACTATAGCTGCATCTCCGGTTTTCAGGAACTGTGGGTTCTCCTCTTTTACCTCACCAGTTCTTGGATCAAGTTTCTTCTCTAGCTCCTCGAATCTACATGCTACTTGGGCAGTATAGCAGTGGAATACTGGTGTATAACCTTTTGTGATAACTGATGGGTGGTTGAGTACCATGATTTGTGCTCTAAAGGATTTTGCAACAGTTGGTGGATTATCAACTGGACCTGCTACGTCTCCTCTTCTTATATCATTCTTTGCTACTCCTCTAACGTTTACACCAACATTGTCACCTGGTACTGCTTGATCAATCTGTTCATGGTGCATCTCAATTGTTTTAACTTCACCGATTACTCCACCTGGTTTCATACTTGGTTTAAATACAAGTTTCATACCAGGTTTTATTACACCAGTTTCTACTTTTCCAACTGGAACAGTTCCAACTCCTTTAATGGAGTATACATCTTGTATCGGCCATCGGAGTGGTAGATCAATTGGCTTCTCTGGTACTTTAAAGTTATTCATAGCTTCTAATACTGTTGGTCCATCCCACCATTCTAGTTTACCTTTGTCTTTAACGCAGTTATCTCCAACGAATGCTGCACATGGTACAAACTGTAGATCCTCATCTTTGTATCCAACGCTCTTCGCTAGTTTGTACACATCCTCCTTTACTTGTTCATATCTATTTTTATCATACGGCGGCTTTGTTGCATCCATCTTGTTGATGGCGATTACCATTTGTTTAACTCCAAGTGTCCTAGCGAGGAACATGTGTTCCTTTGTCTGAGCCATTACACCCTCAGGAGCAGCTACAACGAGGACAGCGGCATCTGCTTGAGATGTACCAGTTATCATGTTTTTAACAAAATCTCGGTGACCAGGTGCATCAATAATCGTGAAATAATATTTATCTGTAACGAATTTTTTATGAGCAACATCTATAGTTACTCCTCGTTCTCGCTCCTCCTTCAGGTTGTCGAATATCCATGCTAAAGCAAAGCTTTCTTTACCTTTTGCTTTTGCTTCCTCTTTATATTTTTCCACAATATGTGCTGGGAATTGCCCTGTGTCGAGTAGGATTCTACCAACCAGCGTTGATTTCCCATGATCGACATGACCAATGATTGCTACATTTAGGTGTGGTTTCTCTGCCATAGTCTTTTACCTCCATTTGTTCTTCTAATTATCCAATTTTTTCTAGGTTTGATAGCGTATCTGCTTCCTCTTTATAAATTTACTGTTTCTCCTTGTTTTCAAGATATATATGAGAAGAAGTAGTGGGCTCGTTGAGATTCGAACTCAAGACCTCCGCCGTGTCAAGGCGACGTCATAACCAACTAGACCACGAGCCCATCCAAATGGGAAATAGTGGTTATCATTTTTTAGATTTACTCTTAAACTACTGGGAGTGTGTCACCTACATAGATGGTTACATAGTTACCTGCCGAAAACATTCATAAGCCGAGACCTTATTATCTCTCTAATCAGGAGGGGATAATCTTTGAGAGATGAGAATGGGATGCAGAAGGGTTTCACTCATAGTGATTTAGTTGAGGAAGAAGGTTTAGATGAAGCAACTTTTATTATGTGGAAGACACAACTGGAGAAAACTCTACCCTCCTTCTGGAGGACATTGTATCAAACTTAAAGAAGAGGAGAAGAATTTAAATACGCGGGTGTAACATTACCTTCCTCCATGTCTTACTCCTCTCCTAGATTGACGGTTGATGGAGTATTATTTGATGATAGCAAGAGAATTCTTCTTGTTAAGAGACGTAGAGATCCATTTAAAGGTAAATGGGCCTTACCAGGTGGCTTCGTTGAATATGGAGAGAGAACAGAGGATGCTGTGGTTAGAGAGGTTTTAGAGGAGACTGGTTTAGAGACAAGAGTTGTGAAACTCATAGGTGTATACTCTGATCCCAATAGGGATCCAAGGGGTCATACTGTTAGTGTTGTATATCTACTGGAGAAAACCGGTGGAGTATTAAAAGGTGGAGACGATGCATCTGATGCACGTTTCTTTGATTTAGGGAATCTACCGGAGTTATCCTTTGATCATGATAGGATTATTGAAGATGTTCTAAAGGGGGTTTAAGAAATGTTCTGTCCAAACTGTAAATCCTTGATGTATCCAGATGGAGAATACTTTGTGTGTAGGAAGTGTGGTTATAGAGCGGAGAAGAAGGGTAGAAACGTTGTTGTTTTGGAACAGAAGAAGAAGGATATAACGATAATTGAAGATGTAGAGAGAACCAATGTTCTACCAAAAACTAGGGTTGTGTGTCCAAGGTGTGGTAACAAAGAGGCTTATTGGGTTCTCCGGCAGATGAGAGGGAGTGATGAACCCGAGAGTAGGTTCTATACTTGTACAAAATGTGGTTATCGTTGGAGAGAAGGATAATACCGTCAGTGTTATAAACAGTAAAGGTATTTTCCCATCTACCCCAAGGCATTAAAAATAGTGGGGAGGCTAAGAGAGATGGCCTTTAATGCTAAAATAAAAGCAGAAATCCTAAAAACGCTTATAGATGTTACATCTCCTCTGGTAAGCGAGGTTAAACTTAATATTAAGAAGGAAGGTGTCTCCCTTAGAGCTGTGGATCCTGCTCATGTTGCACTAGTTGATCTCCATATCGGTAAAGAAGCTTTTGAGGAGTATCGAGCAGATGAGACGGAGTTAGGTATAGATATAGATAAACTCAGTGGTATACTAAAGTTATCCAGCTCCAATGACATTGTTTCTCTAGAGTATGATGAGAAAGATAATAGATTAATCGTTAAAATAGGGAATCTAACGAGGAAAATGGCTCTCATTGATACAACCGGTATGCCTGATCCAAAGATGCCTACCTTGGATTTACCAGGTAAAGTTGTTTTAAAAGCCTCAGAGATCACAAAGGGTATTAAAGCCTCTGAAGCAGTTTCTGATCACCTAGCTTTAATAGTTACAGAGGACTCCTTTGAAGTATTCGCAGAGGGGGATACAGATATAGTGAATCTAAAGATATCTAAAGATGATTTAATTGAACACTCAACTGATGGGAAATATAAGAGTTTATTCTCAATAGATTACCTTAGTAACATGGTTAAACCAGTGAAGAGTGATGAGGTGGTTACAATAAATGTTGGTAATGATAATCCAACTAGACTCGAATTTGATATAGCTGATTCTAAGGGTCACGTTACATATCTTCTGGCACCAAGAATAGAAGCGGAGTGAGGAGGAAATAATTCTCTTATTTGAGGTGAAAAAGGTTATAGCTCAGAGAATCCGGAGGAGATATATAGGGTACATAATAGATTCAGATAAGGTTTTCAGTAGAGGGGAGATGATAAAGGCGTTGAAGTTTTATTGTGACCGCATACTTGGTAGAAGTCATAGGGATGTAGGCTTACTACTCGTTAGGTTCAATGGTAGGAAGGGTATAGTTAGATGTAATCATTTGGAGAAGGAGGATACAATTAAGCTTCTAACATCTATAGATGAGATATCTGGTGTGAAAGTCAATATTAGAACTATATCAACCTCTGGTACTATAAAGGCGTTACTAAGGAGGAAACCTATTCTAAGGGATCTTAGGAGAGAGAAACCTAGATTCCATAGGTGATTAGTGAAGCCGCTGGGGGGAATCGAACCCCCGACCTATTCCTTACCAAGGAATCGCTCTACCCCTGAGCCACAGCGGCATCTATTCTTCTTTAAATGAAAAAGGGGTTTATTAACTCTTCCAGTATTTGGTTTTATACTTTTTGAGTTAGATGCTAATATTAATATTCGTGTCCCTAGTTACCAGTTGGATGGTGGTTTTTCATTAAAAAAATCGATCTCCCAGATGTACAGGCTAGTCCTTCTCGTGCTCACTTCAAGTTGACTAGAGTAGGTGTTACTGGTGTTAAGAAACTTGTTCATATTCAGAGACCCAATGGTAGAATCATACCTCTTGTTGTGACAATGGATTTATTTGTTGATCTACCTGCTCAGCAGAAAGGTAGTCATATGTCTAGGAACCTAGAGCTTGTATCAGAGTTCTTCGATATAAATAATGAGGAACCTATACAGGATCTTGAATCATTTTGTGCATATATATCCAAGAAGTTACTAGAGAAACACGATTATGCAAACTATTCTGAGGTGAGAGCAGAAGCAGATTATTTCCTTGAACGTGTTTCTCCATCTGGTAGGAAACTATTGGAGCCTTATAAACTAGTTGCAGAGGCAAAAGCGAATAGCAGGGGAGAGGTTAGAAAACTTATAGGTGTCAAAGTTGTTGGTATGACTACTTGTCCATGTGCAATGGAGGTTATACGTAGAATAGGGGGTTATGGTGATGAGGATGTACCGCCAACTCATAATCAGAGAAATATAACAACAGTTATGATTGAGGTGCCAAGTGATACTAGTATGGTGGATGCTAATGATCTCATAGAGATAGCTGAGAGAGCTTTTAGTTCACCAACATATGCTTTACTTAAACGGGGAGAGGAGGGGGAACTTGTATATAATGCTCATAGAAATCCTAAGTTTGTTGAGGATGTAGTTAGAGATGTTCTTCAAGCTGTACTTGATAAATATAGAGATCTACCAGACGATGTGCTAGTGGTTGTTAGAAGTGAGAGCGAGGAATCTATTCATAAACATAATGCCTTCGCTGAACGAGTAACTACACTTGGAGAACTTAGGAGATGAAACAAGATTTTTTCATCTAAATATTTAAAAACACTCTACTAATACCCGGAAATCATGGCTAAGTATCATATCGCGTGGCTCCCTGGAGATGGAGTTGGAAATGATGTTATGGAGGCAGCTAGAATAGTTTTAGATGCCATTAATCTTGACGCTGAGTATATACCAGGGGATGTTGGTTGGGAGTTTTGGAAGAAGGAAGGTGATCCGTTACCGCAGAGGACCATAGATTTACTGAGAGAAACAGATTGTTGCTTATTTGGTGCTATTACTTCTAAACCTAAT
>CAZCPZ010000104.1:0-6230 GCA_964499875.1 uncultured Thermoplasmatales archaeon
GTCATGGATGTGATATAATGTATCCTATTATTCTTCAACTTTTCAATATAAGTTTTGGTAAGGAAGAGATGGTTTATGAGGAGATAGAGTATGATAGTGTAACTATACATTATTTCTATACAAATATTGATCATGCAACCGAGGATCGGAGGAATCCTCTCTACATATATGATAAGGATCACATTGGTGGTCTCCCAATGTTCACTATTATCACATTGGGTTATGATAAGGGAGTGATTCGACCATATTACACTACTCTATATGGAACACTAGGTTTAAATAGTGATGATGAGAGGATGAATCTACTGAGAGAGTTGATACAGGAAAGCATTGATTTATATAATGAGAATCACCCTGGTTTTAAGCTTCATGACTAGTTACTTTAAATACAGTATCTTTCTTGTTATCGGAGTGAATTCAAAATCCTTTATAATTATCATTCTCCCAAAAACATATTTTTTGATAACAGGTGTATATGTGATGAAATCATTCTCCTTAAGATAGCTGAGTTTCCTCGTTTTATCTTCTTTGTAATCCTGATAGTTTTTGTATGCTGATATGAGTACTGCTTCAAATTTTCTGTGAGCGAAGAATATCGTGGATTGTGTATCTAGTCGTTTTGTACATGATTCATCTAATGGTTTGTGAGGATTGAAGTTTAGGTGATGGAAGGTGAGGATTTCGAAACCAAGTTTCTCTATATTAGGTATTGCGATCACTCTTAAAATATCCTCTTCGAATAGTCGATTCTTAATCCTAGCTACTGTGTGACGGGAGCAGCCGATTATTTCACCGATTCTCTGAGTAGTTGCCTCTGGGTTTTCAACGATGGAGATCAACACTTTTTTTTCTCTCTCATTTAACTCATATTCTTCTCCTCTAGTGAACCATTGCTGTCTCTCTCTTTCATCTTCGACATCCTCTATAAATAGAGTCTGTTTTAGTAATCTAGAGTAATCGAAGAACCTCTGTATCCTGCTTAACTCAAAAGGGAATATAGCTTCTTGAGGGTATTCCTTTTCCAATAATCCAACGTTTCCAAAGGTCTCTGTCCTTATTTCATCTATCATCCCTATATCAGTATATCTCCTAGCTACACTCAGTGAGAAACCTTTCTCTTGTTCTCCAACTGAGAAGAATATCTCATCGAATACCTCTATGGTTTTCTTAGTTGTTTTTACTCTTTCCTCCAGTGGTATAACTGGGTTAAAGTTAGTATGAGTCGCAACTAGGAGTTCACATCCTAATCTGTTAATCATTGGTACTACAGCGATTCTAAATAGATCTTGTTTCTTTAATCTCTTCTTTATAGAAGTGAGTGTAGAGAGTCTAACATTTATTAGAGTGGATAACTCACTTTCTCTTAATCCTGGATACTTGACAAGCCCATATAATACTTTTTTCTCATTTCTTGTTAGATTCCTTTTGTTCATGTTTTAGTCCACAAAAGGTAAAAGTTCATCTAGCTAATATAATTTTCTCGTTCTAACAATACTAAACGCAATAATTGTAAAAAAGTTCAAAATATTATTGATAATTATCAAAATAACATTTTATACTTTTTAAAATCGTCAATTTGTAGAATAAACTACGAAAGATTTATTAAATATCTCTTTATTCCAGAGGGATAAAAATTACTCGTACGAGTTGATTATCATGGGGAAAACACTTACAGAGAAAATACTTGAGAAGCATCTCGTAGAAGGAGTTTTAGAACCCGGGGAGGAGATAGGCATAAAGATTGATCAAACACTTACGCAGGATGCTACAGGTACCATGGCGTATCTACAGTTTGAAGCTATGGGTGTACCTAGGGTCAAAACAGAACTCTCTGTTAGCTACGTTGATCATAATACTGTGCAGATAGGTTTTGAAAACGCTGATGACCATAAGTATCTCCAGACGGTTGCCGCTAAATACGGTATCATATACTCGAGAGCTGGAAATGGAATCTGTCACCAGGTACATCTAGAGAGATTCGGTAAACCTGGTAAAACACTACTCGGCTCTGATTCTCATACCCCAACATGCGGTGGCATAGGGATGTTAGCAATCGGTGCAGGTGGTTTAGATGTAGCTGTAGCAATGGCTGGTGGTCCCTTCTATCTAACCTGCCCCAAGGTTATAAAAGTCAACTTGCATGGTAAACTTAAACCATGGGTTTCCGCTAAAGACGTTGTTTTGAAGATGCTCGAGATATTCACAACAAAAGGTAACGTTGGTTGTGTATTCGAATATAGTGGAGATGGAGTAAAAACATTATCTGTTCCTGAGAGAGCAACAATCACTAATATGGGTGCAGAGTGTGGAGTAACAACCTCCATATTCCCAAGTGATGAGGTAACAAGAGAGTTTCTGAAAGCTCAGGGCAGAGAGGAAGACTGGGTTGAACTTAAAGCAGATCCAGATGCAGAATACTGGAAGGAAGTAGATATCCATCTAGATGAGATTGCTCCATTAGCTGCTTGTCCTCATAGCCCAGGTAACATTAAACCTGTAGAGGAATTAGAGGGTACACCTGTTGATCAAGTCTGCATAGGGAGCTGCACCAATTCCTCATACAGAGATTTAATGACAGTTGCAGAGATACTAGATGGTAAAAAGGTTCATCCAAATGTTGGTTTTGTAGTGGCACCTGGCTCTAGACAAGTACTGGAAAACATCACTAGGGGTGGTGGACTTGCAAAACTTATCTCAGCTGGTGCTAGGGTAGCAGAATGCGCATGTGGATTCTGCATAGGGAACAGTTATTCTCCTGGTACAAACGCTGTATCATTGAGAACAAGTAATAGAAACTTCCTTGGGAGATCAGGTACAAAGAGTGCACAGGTTTATCTAGTTAGTCCTGAAACCGCTGCTGCAGCAGTTATAACTGGGGAAATCACTGATCCAAGGAAACTAGAGGATATGGGTATAAAGTATCCAGATATAAGGATGCCAAAGAAATTCTATATAGATGATAGTATGTTTATTCAACCATCTAAGCAACCAGAGAAAGTAGAGATATATCGTGGACCAAATATCGGGGAGCCACCAAAGAGTGAGCCATTACCAGAAGTAATATCTGGTGAAGTTACTATAAAGGTTGGAGATAAGATAACCACTGATCATATTATACCCGCTGGTAGTAAGATGAAGTATCGATCAAATGTTCCGAAATACTCTGAGTTCCTATTTGAAGTAGTGGATTCAACATTCTATGAACGAGCTAAGAAAATCAAAGAGAGTGGTAAACATAATATCATAGTAGCAGGGTTATCATATGGACAGGGTTCCTCTAGGGAACATGCGGCACTCTGTCCAATGTATATGGGTGTAAAAGCAGTGATAGCTAAATCATTAGAGAGGATACATAATGCAAACCTCATTAATTTTGGAATACTACCATTAACTTTCAAAGATGAAAAGGATTATGATAACATTGATCAAGGAGATGAACTAGAGATACCAGATGTAAAAGAGAGAATAAAGAAAGGAGAGTCATTGGTTGTTAAAAACAAAACAAAAGGTGTAGAGTTTGAAGTAGAATCTAATCTCTCAAAGCGACAGAGAGAGATATTGTTGATGGGTGGAACATTAGCATATATTAAAAACAAGATTGGAGGCTAGATGAGTATGGCTCAACGAGGTATACGAGAGTATGATGGAAAAAGAATGCTAGCTAGACATTGGAATGAGTATATAGGTGATAAGTATAGTTACCATGGAAAAGTAGTATTAGTTGATCCCAATACAGATCTAGATAAATTACCTAAGGAGTATCCTTGGCTTAAAGAGGAGAAACTTGTTGTTAAACCAGATCAATTATTTGGTAAACGAGGTAAACACGGGTTAATACTTGTAAACGCAGATTACAATGAGGTTAAAAAATGGATTAAAGAACGGATGAATAAAGAGACAACAGTGGGCAAAGTAACAGATAAACTCACGCATTTCCTCATAGAACCCTATATATCACATGAGGAGGAATACTATGTTGCAATAAAGAGTAACCGAGATGGTGATACGATCTATTTCTCTCCACAAGGCGGAGTGGATATAGAATCAGTATGGGATACAGTAGTAGAGATTCAAGTAGATGTAGATCAAGAGATTACACCTGAGGAGATTAAGGAGAAACTACATAAGGATATACCAGAGGATAAGAGAGAGGTTATCGCAGATTTTATAACTGGTTTATTTAAATTCTACCGAGACCTACATTATGCATACCTAGAGCTTAACCCATTTGTTATAACCGATGATAGTATTGTACCTCTCGATCTTGTTGCTAGACTCGATGATACTGCACACTTTGAGTGTGGTGGTAAATGGGGTGATATAACCTTCCCAGCGCCATTCGGTAGGAGATTATCCAAGGAAGAAGAATATATTAAGGAGCTCGATGAGAAGAGTGGTGCTTCTCTAAAGCTAACTGTTCTCAACCCTAGGGGCAGAGTTTGGACTATGGTTGCAGGAGGCGGTGGAAGCGTAATCTATACGGATACAATCGTTGATCTAGGATTTAGAGATGAACTTGCAAACTATGGTGAGTACAGTGGTAACCCTAGTACTGATGAAACCTATGAGTATGCTAAAACAATCCTTGATCTAATGACTAGGGAGAAGGATCCAAAGGGTAGATCAAAGATCCTAATTATAGGAGGAGGTATCGCTAACTTCACAGATGTAGCTAAGACGTTCACTGGTATTGTAAAAGCCCTGAGAGAGTATAAGGATAAACTCAAGAAAGTTAATACTAAGATCTATGTTAGGAGAGGCGGACCAAACTATCAGGAAGGATTAAAGATGATGCGGGAACTTGGAGAAGAAATAGGTGTACCAATTGAGGTGTATGGACCAGAGACTCATATGACTAGAATCGTTAGTATGGCTTTAAAGGGGGAGGTGGCTGAATAATGATGACAGCAAAAGAAATATCTAAGGAGAAACCAAGGGGGAAACCAGATTATAAATTATTTGATCCATATACAAAAGCAATCATATTTGGATACCAGCAGAGAGCCATACAGAGAATGCTGGATTTTGATTATATATCTCGTAGAGAGTATCCATCTGTTGCTGCTATAGTTAATCCAACTAGGGATGGATTCCATAAATGTTTCTGGGGTGCAAAAGAGATACTTATACCAATGTATAGAACTATTAGAGAGGCAGTAGAGAACCATCCAGATGCAGATGTAATGGTGAATTTTGCTTCTTTTAGATCCGCTTATCCCACTACAAAAGAAGCCTTACTAACAGATACTATTAGAACAGTAGCGGTTATAGCTGAGGGTGTACCTGAGAGACGTACAAAAGAACTCATAAAGATCGCTAAGGGGAGGAATAAATGGATTATTGGTCCAGCAACTGTTGGAGGAATAGCAGCTGGAGCCTTTAGAATAGGAAACACTGCTGGTACCATTGAGAATATTATTGCTTCCAAGCTACATAGACCTGGTAGCGTGGCATATGTATCTAAATCAGGTGGACTCTCAAATGAGTTAAACAATATTATTGCTAGAAACACTGATGGAGTCTATGAGGGTATAGCTATTGGTGGAGATAGATACCCTGGTTCAACGTTCATAGATCACCTACTAAGATATGAAAAGAATCCGGATGTTAAGATGATGGTGATGCTAGGTGAGGTAGGTGGAACTGATGAATACGATGTAGTAGAAGCCCTCAAAGATGGTAGGATTACTAAGCCACTAGTTGCATGGTGTATAGGCACCTGCGCTAAGGTATTCCCAGCGGAGGTACAGTTTGGTCACGCTGGTGCTAGAGCTGGAGCAGAGAAAGAAACAGCTGATGCAAAGAATGAGGCACTAAGAGAAGCAGGGGCTATAGTACCAAACTCTTTCGAGGAATTTGATGTAAAAATCAAGGAAACCTTTGATGAGTTAGTTAGAAGTGGGAAACATACACCTATACCGGATGTTGAACCACCTCAACTACCAATGGATTATGATGTAGCACTCAAGCAAGGTTTGATTAGGAAACCAACGAATTTCATAAGTACTATATCAGATGATCGTGGAGAGGAACTTAGATACTGTGGTATACCAATAAGTAAGATATTCGAGGAAAACTGGGGTCTGGGAGGAGTAATAGGACTTTTATGGTTTAAGAAGAAGTTACCGAAGTGGGCTAGAGATTTTCTTGAGATGGTTATACTTGTAACCGCTGATCATGGACCAGCTGTATCAGGTGCACATAATAGTATTGTTGCAGCAAGAGCAGGG
>CAZCPZ010000105.1:0-6215 GCA_964499875.1 uncultured Thermoplasmatales archaeon
GTTATCTAGATTATGTGAGATACAAGGTAGTTGTAGTAGGAGGTGGACCAGTAGGTTGTTTCACTGCTGCAAGGATTGCTGAGAGGAATATATCAGTGGTTATATTAGAGGAGCACAAAGAGATTGGTGTACCAGTTCACTGTGCCGGTATCATCTCACCTAAACCTTTTTCTCTCCTTCAAATACCTATGGAGGGGGTTGTGTTAAATAAAGTGTGTGGTGCTAATATTCATTCTCCTTCTAATAAAGTGTTGAGTATATGTAGTAGAGATGTAAAAGCTCTGGTTATAGATAGAATACTGTTTGATAGAAGAATCCGGGATTACGCGAAGGAGAGAGGCGTAGAGTTCTCAATGGAGAGTAGAGTAGTTGATGCTACTATGGAAAAAGGTTTAGTGGAAGTAAAAACCTCTTCTGGTATAAGATTTAAATCGGATTACCTAGTTGGAGCAGATGGAGTTTTCTCTAGGATAAGAAGAGTTTTTAGGTTCCCTCAGCCTAAAGAATTTTTAAGAGGTATAAACGTTGAATTAGTAGATACCTCCATGGATCCTCGTTTTGTAGAAATCTTTATGGGTTCAAAAACCGCTCCAGGTTTCTTCGCTTGGTTGATCCCTACTAATATACATGGTACAACTGCTCGCTTAGGTTTGTGTATAACTACTTCTGCCCCTGGTTCTCCTCGTCTATACCTACATAGGTTGTTAGAATCTCCGCATCTAAAACCCTATATTGAGGGTTCCTCTATAGATAGGTTTAGCGGTGGAGTTATCCCACTGGGTGTTCTCAAAAAACTTGTTTCACCTCATATTATACTAGTAGGAGATGCTGCAGCGCAGGTTAAACCAACCTCAGGTGGTGGTATCTATCCTGGTTTAGCTGCAGCGAGGATATGCGGAGAGATAGTAGCTAGAGCGGTAATAGAGAGAAACCCGAGTATCCTATACGATTATATCCATATTTGGAGGAGAGAGGATATAGGGAGAGAGGTTATACGTGGTATGATTCTAAGGAAGATTTATACTCATCTAAACGATAAACAGCTGGATGATCTAATCAACAAGTTATCCTCCAGTAGGTTAAGGGAATGGATTTCGGAGCATGGTGATATTGATTTCCCCTCTAGACTACTTGTATCTATTCTAACTAGTTGCCCTCAATATCTGTTTTCTCTATTACTATCTCTACTGAGAATGTGAAGGCGGTGGAGGTGGAACATAGTATTCTTGATCCTCATAACCCTTATCCATTGTCTCGGTAGGTAGAGGATACTTTTTCCTCCTCTTTCTATGAATCAAGTATATCACTATTAGTAGGATAACTGCTACAACTAGACTTATAAGGCAAGGTGAGAGTAACCCTATAGCGTAGAGTAGAGTAGGTTGAATCCTTATTGTCAACTCATCTCTTGTGTTTCCTTCGCTTTTACTGAAATACACTTCAACTGTGTAGCTATCATCTAGGTTCTTAATCACTCCTGCTCTCCCAAGTGTATCATTGACACTGATGATAACCCCTCTTGGGAAGGAGATCCTATAGGTTACATCTCGATTATCTATACTTTGAAGCGTGAGATTCCATGGTAGGATATTGAAGGAAGGAGGGATTAAGGAGAAGGAGAAAGCTAAGGGGTATGTTGTATGGGTATAAGAGGAGATCTTAATTGGTTTATCTCTTCGCATATCTGAGATGTTTCCACTCCATTTGAGTGACTCTCTGAGTTTCTCCTCGTTACTCCTCATATTTATTTCTAATCCTGGTAGAATCTCCTCTATCCTAATCTTAGATAACTCTGCTTCATTCTCTAAGAATTCTTTTACCTCACTCCATTTAAACACTCCTTCCTCTATGCATACCCTAAAGGCATCTGCGTTTAGGAGGGATATATTTACTCCCGCTGGTAGACTACAAGGAGGTGGTATATGGAATACACTCCAATTCTGTAACTCCTCTAGGTATAACCCTGTTAGTATCTCCGTTTGACCTGTGAAAAGACTGAGTAGATTTAAATCCATACTCTCTATGTTTATGTTTATAGTTGAGTGTATCTCCTCATCCTTGTATTGTGGTGCCTGAGTGGATATGAGTTCTCCTTCAATTGATTGATTCTCACTCCAACTATATTCTCTCTCTCCATTTAATAATATATTTGGTGGTAAAATTAGTTTACCATGATATGGTAAACCTATATCATCTAATTTATCACCAAAGTTTATTTCCTTTGAATTAAAGATTACCCTTCCCCCACTATTAATTACCCCATATATCGCTCTAATAGGTAATCCATGTATTGTTATGTTAACCTTTGAATCAACTAGTAGAGCCTTTACAGGTGGTTCCTCATCCATGTGATGGATATCATATTTTTCCAAGCAATTCTTCGTTGTATTCTCATCCCATTGAAACATTAGTTGAAGAGTTTGGTTGAGAGAGGAGTTCTCTAAAACTCTTTTAATTCTATACTCTATCGGCTTCAAGGTGTCCTCATGTATCTTATCCCAGTTCAATAGGTTGTTTTCCACACATAATCTTATACCATCTGATGGGAGAGAAGAGATGTTGTATATGAATCTTGGTAGAATATGGTAACCATGTATATCTAATTCTTTAATATTAAACTCCACAATAAGAGTTGTATCCCTAGGTTCACTAGTATCTAGTATGAAGTTTAACTCTATTACATCTCCTTCTCCCGTTGTAGTAGGTTTCCTTGATAGAAGAGAGAGTTTTGCTTCTTCTCCAAGGCTCCCTCCAGTTTTATTGTCAACTATCCAAGTGATTACATTATTTTTAACGGAACCAGTTGTCCTCTTATATGTTAGTTGCGATGGAAGTTTAAACAAGTATTTAATCCTCCAACCTTCCTTAGGATGTAGAGAGAACGTGTAGTTTACAATTCCTCCTACATCAATTAACCCATTTATTAGATCATGTAGATTAATTGTATCGTTTATGTCAAAAAATTTTGGTAATAATTTTATTTCATATTCATCTTGAAATACTCCATTTTCATAGTTTGGTAACTCTAATTTAGGTTGAATTAATGCTCCGTTAAAAACCTTTTTCAGCTGCTGCATAACCATATTCTTCAACGCATATTTTATTGCTCCCATGATCTCTGGGTTGGAATCTGCAATGTCTTGAATATCCACTCCACTATATGTTACTCCACTTGCTTCTAAGAAGATATTCATGATTTCTACTTTCAATTTAACGGAAAAATTTACTCCATTTAGAATTTCTACTTCCAAATCCGCTTCTATATTATCCTCTGAGGTAGAGGACACCATGTGAGGTAGAAACAATAGGTTTATAACCGCGGTTAAAGCTAAAAGTTGTTTAAGTAGCATCACATCCACATCCAAACTTGGATCTAATAACAGCAGGGGTTATAAAACCTTTTTATTCATCCAAAAAACATTTTCCCCTAGTTGCCCCAGGTTATTTTGAAGTCAGATGTGTAACTATAGTTAGATGGAGATAACTTTAATATAGTTTTTTCTTTTAACCACTACCCTATATGAAGGTTATAGGTGGGAGTACATCAAAAGAAACTGCGGGAGAACTAGCTTCTCTTCTACACGTTCCCATGGTGGAGTCTATAACCAAGAGATTCCCTGATGGAGAGTTGTATCTTAGAATAATGAGCGATGTTTCTGGTGACGACGTTGTTGTCGTGCAGAATACCTACCCAGACTCTAGTATCATAGAGTTGCTCTTACTGTTAAACGCGGTTAGAGAAGCTGGTGGTGGGAGGATAATAACTGTAATACCCTATCTTGGTTATGCTAGGCAGGATAGAAGATTCAATGAGGGTGAACCAGTGAGTGCAAAAGCTATTGCAGAAGCTATTAGTGTAAATGCGGATGAAGTAATCACTATAGATCCTCATAAAGATTATATCCTTGATTTCTTTGATATCCCTTCTAGGAGTGTCTCTGCTGTTCCCTTGATAGCTGATTATCTAAAGGATTTAAACATTGAACTTGTTTTAGCTCCTGATAAAGGAGCTTTATCAAGGGTAGAGGAAGCAGCTAGTATACTTAATTGTGAGTATGATTATTTGGAGAAAACTCGTGTTGATGCAACTACTATCCTCCTATCTCCTAAGAAACTGGATGTTGAAGGTAAAAAAGTTGTTATCCTAGATGATATTATTTCAACAGGAGGAACAATGGCTAAAGCTATTGAGGAGCTTAATAAACAGGGAGCGGAAGAGGTTTATGCTGCTTGTACGCATGGTCTCTTCATTGGTAACGCTGTTGAAAAGTTGAAGTCAGCGAGATGTGTTGATATAGTTGCTACAGATACATTACCTAACCCTTTTAGTAAAGTTAAAACAGCATCTCTCATAGCTCCTCTATTAACCTAGAGTTAGGTAAAGGTATTTATAACTCCATCTTTTTACAAGTGTAAAATCTTTAAACTCTCGGGTGAGTTTAGATGCAGGGATATAAAGGTAAGGATTCTCAGAAGACACAAAGGATGAAGCTATTACCTGGTAGATGGTGGATTGGTTTTTCTCTCATAGGGATTTTCCTATTGGTTTTATTCTTAAATACCTATTTCAATGTAACGAGTGGGGAGCCTTTTAACCCTGATGGAGAAGGTTTTTCAAAGTATTACCTCTCTGGTCCAGATCCATATTATAATATGAGGCTAGTTGAGGAAACCCTCTATGGGGATAAACCTGGTAGGTATCCATTCTATTATTATAAGGATCCCCTTCTCAACTACCCTGTGGGGACAACTGGTGGAGGAAGAGCACCATTGATGAATATGTTAGCTATAGCTTTTGGTAGACTCCTCACCCCTTTTATGGATGAAGTAGATGCTGTTGGTTACTCGATGCAGTTTATTCCTGCTTTATTTGGAGCGTTAATAGTTTTCCCTGTATACGTCATTGGTAGTATTATCTTTGGAAGGAGGGAGGGTCTTCTAGCTGCTCTGTTAATCCCCCTTATCCCAATTCATCTAAGTTCAGGGCATGGCTCCGCATACACCTTGTTTGATCACGACTCCTTCAACTTACTACTCTTCTTCCTTATCTATGCTTTCCTGCTGAAGAGTTTGAAGGAAGAGGATACTACTCGGTCAATACTTTACTCTCTACTTGGAGGAGTAGCATTAGCTGGTTTATCTATGACTTGGGTGGAAGCCAAATTCATGTATGTTGTAATACTTGTCTACACTATAGTGCAATTACTAGTGGATCTCTACAGGGGAAGAAGGGATCTTAAAGTGATTTATACCCCTCTTATCATACTACTATTTGGTTACCTAGTTTCTCTACCTGTTATATCCTCTAAGGGTTTCACTATAGATCTACCATTAACCACGGTGATTACTGCAGCTATATTTGGTTACATCTACTATACTCTCAGTAAGAGGAATCTACCTTGGACTCTCTCTATCCCAGTTGTTATCCTAATAGGGATCATAGGTTTAGTATTCCTATATTTCGTTCCCATCCTCTCACAGTTTTTCCCACCGATAGGTAAGTTGATGGATATCTGGAATGTAATCTATGGAAGTGGAATCTATGGACAGAAGGTATCTAAAACTATCGCCGAGGCAAACGTGTATAACATAAGTAGAACCGTCATGTCTTTTGGCCCCGCATTATACTGGCTTGCCTGGGCGGGTTTCCTAGTAGTAGCATATAGGTTTATAAAATATAATCAACGCAGGGATTATCTACTATTAATGGTTGTATTCCTAATTGAGATTTCCTTATCTGCAACAGCTGGGCGTTTCCTGAATGATCTCGTACCTCTCATAGCAATATTTAGTGGTTTCTTCATCTGTTACCTAATTGAGAGGATTGATTATAAGCATATGATCCATGTGATTCAAAGTGTAGGTGGAGGTATACATGGATTGAAGAGAGGAGTGAGATTCCTCCACATATTTGGTATCCTCTTCATAGCATTTCTAATAATATTACCGAATGCTTATCTCTCTCTAGATGCAGCTGTTCCATATTCAAAGAAGAAAGATATATTCGGTGATCTACCTAGTGGTGCGTTCTACACTGGTCTGGGTAAAGAGGCTTACTGGGTTGCAGCGTATACCTGGTTAGCCTCTCAAGATAAAGATATAGAGAAGCCCAGTGATAGACCAGGGTATATATCTTGGTGGGACTATGGATTCTATGAGGTTGCTATAGGTGGTCACCCTACAGTTGCTGATAACTTCCAAAATGGTATACCTGC
>CAZCPZ010000106.1:0-6215 GCA_964499875.1 uncultured Thermoplasmatales archaeon
CCGAGGTAGACAAGTGGAACCCTATTATACTAATTCAACGCAGCTACCAGTAGGATATACAACGGATATATTTGAAGCTTTAGATCTACAGGATTCTCTTCAAACAAAGTATACTGGTGGAACAGTGATGCATATATACCTAGGTGAGAGTAAACCTTCTCCAATTGCGATTAAAAAACTAGTTAAAACCGTAGCTGAGAACTATTCTCTCCCATACTATACCATAACTCCAACTTTCAGTATTTGCCCGAAACATGGGTATACTCCTGGGGAACACGAGTTCTGTCCTATATGCGCTGAGGGAGGAGAGAAAATAGCTTGTGAAGTATACTCTAGGGTAGTTGGGTATCTAAGACCGGTGAGTCAGTGGAACAAAGGTAAACAGAGAGAGTTCCATGATAGGAAGCCCTTCAAACTCCCGGAAGATTTATTAAAGGAGAAGGAAGCGGTTGTAGCAGTATGAAGATTGGTGGTTTACAGAAAACCTCTCTACTAGACTACCCTGATAGAATCAGCGCCATAGTATGGACGGTTGGTTGCAACCTACGTTGCCCCTTCTGCTACAACACTCAACTAGTTAAAGAGGAAACGCCTATTATACCAGAGGAAGAGGTTCTAGGTTTCCTAGAGAAACGAGTCGGTAAACTAGAAGCTGTAGTTATCACCGGCGGTGAACCGTTACTGCAGAGTGATCTAACAAGTTTTATAGGGAGAATAAAAAAGTTGGGGTATCTAGTTAAGATTGATACCAATGGAACTCTACCAGATAAACTAGAGTATCTACTGAGAGAAGAACTAGTGGATTATGTATCAATGGATATAAAGGCACCTAAACATAAATATGAGCTACTCACCGGTAGACCAGTTGATACAACAAGAATCGATGCCTCTATCTCCATAATCAAAGAACTAGCCACAGATTATGAATTCAAAACAACAGTCATCCCAACACTACTCAACAAAGAAGATATCCTAGAGATAGCATCCTGGATTAAGGGAGCTAAACGATACTATATACAACAATTCAAAAACGATACACCTCTGATATCCATGAAACTACGAGACCTAAAGCCTTATCCAAGAGGATACCTAGAGGAGATCCAAGAGGAGATTAAGCCTTTTTTCCAACTCTGCGATATAAGAGGCATATAAACCTTTTTTCTTTCTGAATATCTATGGAGGAAAATAGTCCTATGAAATAAATTAATAATCCCTCCAGAGATAGAGGTTTTGGGGTTAACATGAACCATGAACTAGCGGTTATAGGAGCAGGACCAGCGGGTTTCTCAGCAGGTATCTACGCTGGGAGAGCAGGAATCAACACAGTAGTATTTGATAAAGGAAACGGTGGCGGTTTAGCAGCAATCTCACCTAAAATAGAGAATTACCCTGGTTTTGAATCTATAAGTGGTATTGAACTAGTTGAGAAGATGAAAAGACATGCAGAGAAATATTGTACACTACGCTTCTACGAGGAGGTAACCTCTATCAAAAAAATAGGTGAAAAATTCAATGTTGAAACCACCGAGGACACCTATGAGGTAGGAGCCATTATACTAGCAATGGGTACAGAACATAGGAAACTAGATGTACCAGGTGAAAAAGAATACCAAGGTAGAGGAGTAAGCTACTGTGTAACCTGCGATGGTTTCTTCTTCAAAGATAAAAAAGTTGCAGTAGTAGGTGGAGGAAACACTGCTCTCGTAGAAGCAATCTATCTAAAACAAGTTGGATGCAGAGAAGTATACGTGATACATAGAAGAGATCAACTAAGAGCAGAGAAAACATATCAACAAGAAGCCATAGATAAAGGTATCAACTTTCTTCTCAACAAAACCGTAAAAGAGATAAAAGGTGATGAGGTAGTAAAAAACCTTATCCTAATAGATGTTGAAACCAAAGAAGAAACCATTCTACCAATCGATGGAGTATTCATCTCCATTGGAGTAATACCTCAGAATAAACTTGCAGAGCAACTACAAGTGAAACTCACCGAGCAAGGATATATCATTGTTGACTCTGAGATGCGGACAAATATCAGAGGAGTATACGCTGCAGGGGATATAACAGGTGGTTTGCGTCAAATAGTTACTGCAGTAGCAGAAGGAGCAACAGCAGCTTTAACCTCCACAGAAGCATTAGGGAAAAGTTATCCCTACTAAGATCAATTAAATAAGAAAAAGAGGGTTTAGGAGTAACCCCCTATCTTGAGGCTTGGATCACCTAGGAGTACCCATTGCTCAATGGTTTTTGGGTGACCTGCTCCTAGATCAGTCATATCAAAGGAGTTAATATAGCTAGTTAAGGTTTGCTGATAAGCTACTCCTAGGATATCATGGTGTCCCTCACCGTATTGTCTAAAGAACTCTATAGTAATCCAAGAGTCACCTCCACCAGTTGTACACATCCTACCAGGCATACCATAACCTAGACCGGTGTTTCCCATAGTAGCGATTGCTCCACCATTCGGTCTACTAATGAGACGCCAACTAAAAGTTTCTGGAACAGGTACACCGAAACACCACATATACTTCTTCGGTAGATGCAAAGCTGGGAAGAAGTATGGTAAGATATCATACATACCTAGTATCACAGAGACATTGAATTGACTGTTATGACAACCACCTACTACTGCAACCGGTAGTTTCTCTCCATTAGAGAGGGTATCCAATGGGAATAATGGGAATGATATATACGGATACCATGGTTCTAGTGTTGTAACCTGTAAACCTGTTACGCTACCATGCTGCCTATTCCCAGGTACACCAGGATAGTGATCAGCCCAGACATTAGGGCTACCATGACCTGAAAAGAATAGGAAACCACAACCTTGATCTATAGCATTGATGACATCCTCTTGACATGTGAATCTACCATTAGATGTCCATAGTATCTCTCTCTCGAAATCCTCCGGCATATAATATAATGCTCCTCCTCGTCCCTCCAATAGTTTCTCTCCAGTAGTCCATTCTCCCTCATAGTACATCTCAGTGTTATTACGCCAAGCAGAGAACACTGTTTCTCCATTACTATTATTTATCCATACATGTATACTAGTGAGGTTACCATAAGGCCTAGGATCATATGATTTACCTCTAATCGTTAAAACACCATCAACATAGCTTATATTAGCCCACGGGTTGAATTCATTACAATATGCTTCTCTCTCACTAGGAGTATAATTATAGTCTGTGTTACCAAGTATATCTCCATTTGATACGCTTACTATCTCTGCTATTGGTGGAGCAGGGTAACCATTCTGTAGCGCTGGATTGAGGTGGTCATCATGGTTAAAAGTTATGTTAGAGGGTTTTGTTCTATCCAGGGTTATATGTATAACATCTATGGGTCCTTTTTCTCCCTCCGGATTCATACTCTGCGCGTAGATGGTGTACCCTCCATCTGGTAAACCATTGGTATCCCACTGTATATTTAGATCTTGTTGATCAAGGAATCCATCACCTGAGAAAACCATTATTCGTTTAAACCATTCTCTTCCATAGGTAGTGTTTTCATATTTTATAATCTTGTTTACCACTGTTTTTACTTCATCTAGGTTTCTACAAGCAAGTCTACCCAGGCAAACATCAGGGTAGAAATCTAAACCAGTATCATTCTCCACACCTGGTTTATTCCATGCAGCAAATATTCCATCGCCATTATGATCCCAACTCTCGAATTCCCCACCCTCTCTATAGATATCAGCATAGTAGAGGTCACAGAGTACACCGGGGTCATGGAGATTTGATTCAGAGAGCGGGAACTTCGGGCAATCATATAAGTTAGTATATCTAACAGGTAGATACCAATCTCTTTCTCCAGCATTACAGTTATCCCTAGGTTTAGCATAAATCATTGATTTAAGTCCACCCACTAATAATACATATTTGATACCCCATTTCTCAATTGCATCTTTTATAAAGTATTTGATCTGCTCAGGTTTATCTCTACCACTGTATTCCTGGTAGATTTCCTCTGTTGTTTTCAGGAAGGTTTTCACTCCAACACTATTCTTATGATCCACTAGTGGTTGTAGAGCTTCTTTAAAACACTCTGGTGCTATTATAACGAGGTCATACTCAGCGTTCTCCGGGAAAGGTGTAGACTCCGACGGCATATATTTTATGGTCACCTCAGCGTTCTTCAATATTCGTAATGTATTCATCTTTGGAGTATATCTAACTGGGAAGACATGTAGAGAAACAAAAGTGACGTGTTCATTATTCTCATTTAACCCACATCCCACATGATATCTATACCAGTTCTCTGGATAAGGTTTGTCGCTACTATAGATGCCCTCATCTCTATACGCTGGTATCACTCCATTATATGATAATGGTAGAGATAGTGGAGCAGGAGACACCTCTCCTTCAACTTGCATCTCTCTAGTCTCTCCGGGAGTAAACAATACTTCTATATTCTTTACTCCAAACGGTAGCTCTATAGTCTTAGTAACCATTGGTAACATGGGTTTACCAGGGGAGAGGAGATAACTAGATACCCCTTCTAGATGAACCTTCACCAAACCATTACCTGTTTTGGTTACTCTCATCATTGGGAATGCATCGAAAACAATGTTTAATCGATGCATACTCTCCCGGCTATGAACAGCTCCAAAACCACTAACTATAAGTACTCCAACAAGTACAATAGGTAGTAACCTCTTCATCCTGTTGCCTCCTTTCTACCGCTATTGGAACTCTTTTTTCTTATTATCAAAAATATCTCCACCCCATTTAAATTTTACTAGTGAAATAATTTTGATGTATAATTCATCTAGGTTAGACTTCTAAGATCTTGATTCCATCTAATCTACTGTTTTTTATAAGACTTGCTAGATACTCACCACTCTCCTTAACCTCTTTTGATAGTTTTCCACTCATACTACGAGGTTGTATACCAATGATTATTACATGATCTATATACTGTTTTAGGTATCTGACAAGTAGGGATAAAGGGATTCCATGAGTTGTAATATGCATCTCTCCAATAGATTCCTCTGGTACAACTCTTATCTCACCAGGTGGTAGATTCATATCTACTGCATCAACTATCACAAGTGTATCTGGGTTATACTGTTTAACTACACCTGTATAATTCTCTGGAGTAGTCTCAGCATTGATTACCTTTACGCTACTATCCTCTAGTAAGTCAGCTATAAATGGACCCACTCCATCATCTCCACCGTCTCTATTCCCGATGCACATCACTAGTAGTTTCATTGGAATATAGAGGAAAAATGTTCCTAAAGAAGTTTTCCTCTTCCAAACACCTCTTTCTTCATAGATGGAGAATTTTTTGAGGAAGAAACGGTATCTAGGTTAAGATAAAACAGAAGATTGTAAATGAAAAGTTTATAAAACTCATAATAAAGGGTTAACGCTTTTTCTAACACTAATTAACCATTAGGGCACATTATAGATCTACATATCTTCATATAGCTCTCTTTATCTAACCCTACCAGCGTACCTAATTCGTTGATAAGTTAAAGTATACCATGCCAAAGCAGTTCCAAGAGTAGATACACTAGTTAGATAGAGATCTAGGGTTATGAAGATATAGGACATGATTGTTAAAAGTACAGCTGTTGAGATATATGTTAATAGGGATTGCCCCTCTACATCCTTTAACCTATAATTCCTGATGATAGCAGGTATCAAAGTTAGGATGAAAGAGAAGTTGATTATTGTTAAAGCAGTATCCTGCCACATCTCCCTTGCTCGGTAATCAATGATAATACTTAAAACATGTATGTTTCTCATACTTATAACATGGTTGATAGAATTCAGGTTTCTCATGGAGCCGGCGGAGAAAAAATGGATCAATTCATCAAACAATATATCCTCAAGTTTTTCTCATCATCACATGGGGAAGTCCCTCTTGATATGCTTGATGATGCAGCAGTTATAGATGATATAGTTTTCTCCACTGACTCCCATACTATTCATCCTCTCATCTTTCCCGGTGGAGATATAGGTACCTTAGCGGTTGCTGGTACTATAAATGATGTCGCTGTACTTGGAGCTACACCTATAGCTCTATCTGCAGCTTTCATCATAGAAGAAGGTTTCCCAGTTGAAACATTTGAGAGAATAATTTCTAGTATGGGTAACTCCGCTAGGAACACTGGTGTACCAGTTATAACCGGTGATACCAAGGTAGTGGAGAAAGGGGCTATACAAGAGTTTATGATCACAACTAGTGGAATCGGGAGG
>CAZCPZ010000107.1:0-6201 GCA_964499875.1 uncultured Thermoplasmatales archaeon
AGCAGTCTCAGGATACTATATCTAGGATGACTCAGAGGATTCAAGAAGAGTTAGCGGAGGTGACCTCGAAGGCGCAGAAACTATTGGAGGAGCAGAGGGAAACCACTGATAAGGAGAGTTAGAAGGAGATGTTTAAGTTTTTAAGGAGGAGACTGAAGAGGTTCGAGGAGAAACTTGAGGAGGAACTTGAGAAGGAAATTCAGAAGAGCTTAGAGGAGAAACCTGTAGAGGAAGAAGTATCTCCAAAAGAGGAAGAATCTCTAAAAGTTGAGAGAGAAGAGATACCAGTAGAGAAGACAGTTAAGGTTACTATTCCACCAGAGAAGAAAGAGTTATATGAACGTAGAAAGAAACGACTCGAGGCTAAGAGAAGAAGAGAAGCGGAGATTGAGAAACAAATCGAAGAGAGTTTAAAAGCAGAGTTACAGCATACCTTAGAGACTAGGAAGAGTATAGAGAAGATTGTTGAGAGAGAAGGTAGACCCTCTAGGGGGATAAGTGAGGAGAAACTAGATAAACTATTATGGGAACTTGAAGTAGGTTTACTTGAAGCTGATGTCGCTTACTCTGTTATAGAATCAATTAAGAATGATATAAAAGAGGAGTTGAAACAAGTTCCTCTTGATAAAGGAAATCTACGTGAAACTATTAAGATGGTTCTTCAACATGCGATATCTCATGTGTTGCAATCTAAAACCTTTGATTTCTTAGAATTCATTAAAAATAAGGAGAAACCTGTTGTTATAATGTTTGTTGGTGTAAATGGTAGTGGTAAAACTCTTGCTATAGCTAAGATGGCTACGTATCTAAAGAAACATGGTTTCTCTTCTGTTATGGCAGCAGGTGATACCTTCAGGGCTGGTGCTATTGAGCAGTTAGCGGTACATGCAGAGAAAGTAGGTGTTAAACTAATCAAGCATGCACCGGGAGCTGATCCAGCTGCAGTGGCTTATGATGCTATTGAGCACGCTAAAGCTAAGCATAAAGATGTGGTTTTACTTGATACTGCTGGTAGAATGCAGACTAATGTGAATCTAATGGATGAGATGGCTAAGATTAAACGTGTAGCTAAACCTGATTTAATCATATTTGTTGGAGATGCTCTTGCTGGGAATGATGCAGTGGAGCAAGCAAGGAGGTTTAATGAGGTTGTAGGTATTGATGGTGTTATACTAACTAAGGTTGATACTGATGCAAAGGGTGGTAGTGCTCTCTCTGTAGCATATACCATTGGTAAACCCCTTCTCTTTATAGGAGTTGGACAGGGTTATGAGGATCAGATACCCTTTGATCCAGAGTGGATGCTAAGACATATTTTCGGAGAAGAAGATTTTGCCTCCTAAAATTTTTTGGTAATAACTGTAAAGATACTAGGTAACATCTGTACAACAACTCTTAATAAACTAAAGTAACAAATGTTGCTATTGAGGTTGAGGAAAATGATGATGATAGTTGGTCAAGTCTCAACTCCTCAAGAAGCAAAGGAGATAGAGTTTATAACAAAATCTTTTGTAGTTGGAAACAGAGCTCGTGAACTCGCATTAAGAGCAAGACAGGGGGCTTAAGATTAATATGTCACCTAATAAGAAATCTAAGAAACAGAAGAAAAACGTACCTGATGAGATAACCATAACATGGGTTAACATATAGACTTAATTTTTCCTTTCTTCCTACTATCCAATATGAGGAATCAGGAGGTTTTCTCTGGTTTTCTCCGAGAGTTTTATATACCACTCTTCTCTTAATCTAGATAATGTGGATGTAAAACCTAGATCTAAAGTGTTAGATGACTTGATTAAGGAAGCAGGGAGATACCCGACTGGATGGAAGGCAGTATTCGGTAGGGATCAAAGATTATTGTCTTTTGATTACTATATCTTTCATCCTAAAGTTGGGCTTTATCTCCTTAAGGAGTACTGTAAGAATCCTTATACTTTTGAGGGTGTCGGTGCTAGGATAGCTAGGAGAGTAGATGAAGATGTACTAGTGGAGTTATCCTCCTACTCTGGGTATTTTGGAGTTATACAAGGAGATATAAGGAAGATAGCTTCTAATATAGAGAAGGGTGTACATCCAAAGGAGATATTAAACGCTGCTTTAGAGGGACGTGATCTAGGAGTTACTATCCCATTAAGAGGTAAAGCTTCAATGGAGGATGAACGTTTTAAACGTTTAAGAGAGAAATTAACTTCGAAGCAGAAGAAGATCGAGGAGAAATTTGAGAGACTGGCTGCTAGTGAAGGTTTATACGCTGCTTATGGATGAATTAGCGTTGAAGATATTCCTCTATGGAATCCGCTGTTTCTTCTCTCTTCTCCTTTAATTCTTCTAGGAAACTAGTTATTAACTCAGCTGCTAGTTTCTTACAATTACCACACATCTGTTCTCCATTCCTGCAGGATTGATAGATCTTTGTAAGTTCACCATCATCCTCAATTAGATGGTATAGGAATAACTCGTAGATCATGCATTCCTCAGGTTTACCGCCTTCTCTCCTCTGCTCCTCAAGAGTTACTGCTCCACCTGTTTTAGCACGCATAACTTTCTTCCTAGCTTCCTCTGGTGTATCTGATAGGAATACAGCACTCTCTGGTTTAGATGAAGACATCTTTCCTCCTGTGAGACCTGTCATGAATCTATGGAAGGTTGCTGCTGGTGAGATGAAACCATAACCATTATATTTACACTCAGTTGGAGCAAGAGATTCATCTATAATCTCTATATCCTCCTCAGTTGCATCATCAATATATAATGCCTTATAATCTGTGATCCTCTGTAGTTCTTTGAAACCTAGTTGCCTAATAACTTCCTCGGCGTTATCTAGCAATGTGCTAATATTTTCATCAACTTTTACAAAAACTCCTACACGGTTATCCCTAGTCTTAGTGATATTATATAGTCTATGAGCCTTCGCTATATCTCTACATAGTCTTATATGTGGATCCTGGTCAACTCCTACTGGTACGAGCACTGGTCTAACACCACCATATTTACTTAGCTGTACATGTAGTATATCCCCCGTCTGTATGAGTGGTGAGAGAACATGACTCATATTGGTTTCACCACTGAAACCATAGGTTGCAGTCATCTGAGACCAGTTAACCTTTCTACCAAGTAGGAAAGCAAGGTCTTTAACATCCTCATTCTTAGACTGGAAGTATATTCTACAATTCTCTGATTTAAGACCAAGGGCTATATAGTTTTGCACATATTCTTTGATAGCGAGTTCCTCTGTTTCTCTAAGTGAGAATCCTCTTGTTGCATAAGCCTCTATATCAGCAACAGCTATAACGATATCCGCGCCAATACTCTGATAGTATATGACTTCATCAATAACCATTTTATGTCCTAGATGCATTCTTCCAGATGGCATTAAACCAGTTAAGATCACCCAAGGTCGATTATTCTTAATAGCCCTGAGGATTACTTGGAAGTCTCTATGGCCAAACACTACGCCTCTCCGTAATAATCTATGTGGATTAGGTAGTTGACTCCATAGTTCCTCAGAGAATTCTTCTATACCAAACTCGTCTCTAAGCCTAGCGTAATCCCGGTATGTAGAGGAACCCCATGGATCAATCTTCATATAACCCAGTGAAATAAGAAGTGTTTCAAAAACTTACCGTTTTAGAAGAGTAGCCCTAGAAGATGGTTAAACCAGGTGGAATTAAAAGATTAATTGTTTTGGAATCAATGGTGAATAAGGAATTTATCTGTTTGAATGTGAGATGTTGAGATTTAAGGATAACATGTTAATTACTATATTTGTATCACCAAGTGTAGGACTTCATACTATTAAAGGTATACGCAGGCCATGGAAGAGATGTTACAGAAGTTAACGAAAATAACAATATGGGGACAAAAAGTGGTATGGTTTTTTTATTTCATAGGTGGAGTAAAAAAACTGGGGGTGGATTAGAGTCTTCCTCCTTTTCTTTTTGTAAAAACAGGAGAGGAGATGTTTTATTCATAAGACCAGGTTTATATATGTAGTATTATATGTTAATATAAGGGGTTGTAAAGCATGGTATTTTCTTTGTCCAAGAGGGTATTAGTTATTCTTCTTTTATGTTTGTTTACGACAAGCTCTATATTATCTGTTATTAGTGAAAACACTAAAGATCTTAATAAGCAGAGTTATACTATAGATCTGATACAAGATGCTGATGGTTATTCAAAAAATGTCTTGGATACTGGTAATGTTTTTTATCTTGCCTGAAAAATTATATTGATCACTCAGATGATATCCCCAATATGAAAGAGATCTCATATAGAGGTTGCAACCCCTGGTCGGATAGAGATCCCGGCGACTTGGATACACCATTTTTCAATATATCTACACCTGCGAAGTATGATCAGACTGTATGGGGTGTAACATCTGCTGATTTTAATCATGACAGCTTAGTTGATTTTGCTGTATCATGGGCAACAGCTCCTTTCACCTACTCAGGGATCTCTATTTTTTACAATATGGGTAATGGAGAATTCAGTGAAGATGTGGTATATATCTTCAATTATAGCTACATTACAAGTTTAAATGCTGCAGACTATGATAGTGATGGTGATATTGATCTACTGTTTGCCTATAGCGAGTATACATGGTATGGGGGTTGGCCAATTAATATAAATGGTGTGGTTAACTTACTGGAAAAACGATGGAGAGAATCATTTCGATAGTTGTAGAATGATTGCCTGGTTTGGTCCAGGTAAACCATTTGACCCTGAAAACGAGATTAACCCAAGGCTTACCTCAGCAGATTTTGATTTGGATGGTGACATCGATTTTTTAGTAGGTAGTAGCAGCGGTAAAGTCAAGTTCTTCAAGAACGATGGAACAGGAAATTTCACCTGCAATGGAGTCATCTATGACTACGGTTATATGAGTATAGATCTTGACTCTGCTGATTTTAACAATGATGGATACATGGATTTCATAATAGTAGTACCTGATAAACACAATAACACTGGTTATGTGTATTTAAAGCTGAATGATGGATCGTCAGATTGCTTTAACTCATCATATCCAGGGGAGATACTTGCAGATCTCCCACCTCATCTAGATAATTCAACGATAGGTGCTACTGTACTAGGTAGTTTGGTCGCTCTTGATTATAATAACAATGGCAGTATGGATTTTATCTATGCCTATGATAACATCCTGTATCTTTACGTTAATAGAGATGAGGTCTATGATCCGTTCTATGTATGTCGTCTTCCTGATGGTCCAGAAGGCTATCCAGATGATCTTATTTTTGGTGGATTAGCTATGGCTGATTTTAATGGCGATGGTTTAGATGATCTTGTTGTAGGAGGTACTCAAGGTTTCGTCAGGCTTTTTATCAACAATTTTACCTTAGCAGATATTGTCAGACCGAAGAATGCATACTGGTATCTATTTGATAATGAAGAATTCTGGATCCCTAGATATTATAATTGTAGTATTGCTATAGGTGAAATTACAGTTGTAGCTAGAGAGTTGGAGCCCCTTCAAAGAATCGAGTTTTACTTGGATGGAAAACTGATATATACTGATTGGACTTCTCCATATAAATGGCTTTGGAGTAAGTTTTCTTTCGGTAAACATATCGTAACTGCTAAGGCTTATGATACCGATGGAAACTCAGTTGGTCAGAGTAAAATTTGGGTGTGGAAATTCTTGTAGATAGTCAGACTCGTTTGTGTTAGGGTTTTGAAACTGATCATCTCCCCAAATTAAAGTGAAACAGGCTTGTTTATGTTTAACATCTATAAAATGAGTTTTCAGGAAGTTTAACTTCCGAAAAATAAGTTTTTTCTACTTCAAGAGGAGGGATTGTTTAGAATTTCTTAGAAAGGATTAGATGACAATGGAATTATTAGATTCTCTATCGCTGTTAACTCTAGGGAATATACCTTGTTGATGGAATCACTCGTAAGGGTGCTATCTTAGAAAATCAATTCTTTTGATGTCTTGCATTCAGAAATACTAACGGTTTACGCTGTGTTGAATAACTTTTAGGTTCCTCCTCTGCTATACCTCTCTTTTGAAGGAGGGTGATTTGGGATGCAGAGGAGGAACTGGAAAGAATACAACGATAGACTTGTAAAGAGAGGAGAGGTTTATATTTCTTTGGATTTCCTTGAGAAATGGGATGAAGAACTCGAGGAAATGAATAAGGGTAAGGTCGGAAGACCCTACCTCTATCCTGAAACATTCATATA
>CAZCPZ010000108.1:0-6109 GCA_964499875.1 uncultured Thermoplasmatales archaeon
ACCAAGCGCCATAACTATGTCACAATTTTTTTCATCAAAGAGTTTTTTACAAGCAACTGGTAGATCCTTTATACCCGGGACGGTGTATCTAATAATTTGGAAACCTGTTCCCTTTGATCTAAGTTCATCAATTGCTATTCCACCCATATCTATTCTAGCGAACGTAGTATCAGCAATACCGATTTTCTTCATTTATCTCCTCTCCCCCTCAATCTTCTCCATGGTTTTCTGAAAGTTATATGCTGTCAGTATCTTACTTATAATCTTCCTGGTACCATTTAGATCCTTCATATCCTCATATTTGGGGAGTCTAACGATCTTAACATTTAACCCTCTCTTCTCCAAATCTTTTCTAATCTTCTCTTCATCATGTAGTTGATCATAACCCAGTGCTATTATATCTGGTTTAATCTCCTCCACTACTTTATACATATCATCCTTGTGTCCAACGATAGCGTCATCCACCATCTTCAACTCCTTTATTATACTTGCACGCATGTAATCTGGAGTAATGGGTTCATGTTTAAGTTTCCTAACAGTATCATCGCATGCTACTACTACTATTAATTCATCTCCCAGTTTCTTTGCCTCCTTCAAAAAGAAGATGTGTCCCATGTGTAGTAAATCAAACGCCCCTGTTGCCATTACTCTAACCATAGTTTCCACCCATCTATGATCTCTCTTCCTTCCAGGAATATGTACCCGTTTTCCTCGGCATATTGTTTAGCCTCCCATTTAGGCATAGCTTTACCATCATCCCCCATTATTTCACATCCTGCTCCAACGGGAGTTAAACCAGCCATTTTAAGCATCGATATAGTAAGCTCTGTGTGACCAAATCTATCCACTAGCGGATTCTTAGATGCTATACATAAGGGTACATGACCCGGTGAACGAAACTCTCTACCTAATAGTTTTAGAGCCTCATTGTTTGATAACCCCTCTATCTCCTTTGTAAGCTCTGCGAATCTCCTAATCGTTAGACTCCTATCTCTATCAGTAACTCCAGTAAAGGTTCCTCTATGATTCAGTGATACTGAAAAGGAAGACTTGTTATCATATGGTATATCATTTGGTATCAACGCCTCAAAAACAGGATATTTTTTCTTGACATCATGGAATAGGTCTGATAGATAAGGAAGCTGAAGTTTCTCTGCTACCTCATAGGCTGTCATTAGAAAGATTAACCCTCCTCCTTCTTTCCTCATCGTTTTTATAGATCGTGGTGTAACATATTCTGCCGCTATTATGAAATCTGTTTCTCCCTCTCTATCATCCGCATCATGTATTAGAATGAATCTTCCCTTTCTAAGCTCTTTAAATGCTTCTTCTAGATTCTTAATTAGACTCACCCTGCCTCTAGAAAACCTAGTTTAAAAATAATATTTATCTGACTACCCAGAAATTGGTTGCTCTCCCTCTCTTTCACCGCTAAGCTGCCGTGTTATATAACCCGCGATTCTATTTCGTAGTACATTACTAGTCACAGTAGTTATCTCAGCAACCTTCCTCTTATTATGTTGGAAGTCACCCGGTTTAAATTCGTTTGGGTATTTTGTCAGTAACTCTCTAGCCACGGTTTTTATGAATGTTTGTCTGATATTCCCCAGATTATCACCTTACTCCTTAGTTTTTGGGAGCCTGGAATACATTTGGGTTATATAAATACTTTGGAACACCTATTTACACATTATTTTACACACTCTTCTCTAGGTGGGAGATAATATTATTAAAGGAGTATCATCTTATAATAGAGAATAAAAGGGAAGGATAAGGAGGGTAAATGGCTAAGTATTCTACTAAAACCCTGCTTAAAAAACTTGCTAGGAAACAACTTCAGAGAATTGAGAGGTATGCTACTCATAATGATACCCTACGTAACATTCTATTACAACTCTACAAATCTAGTTTATATAGCTTTATAAGAGAGAGATTCGAGGAGTTACAAACTTATAAACTACTTCAACAGGTTAAAAAAGGACCTATACCTAAACATGTAGCTATAATCATGGATGGAAATAGACGTTTCGCAAAAGAGTTAGGTATAAAACCAGAGATGGGTCATCTATTTGGTAGGGATAAAATCGAGGAAACACTAGATTGGTGTATGGAGCTTGGAATAAAGAATTTAACTCTATATGCCTTCTCCACAGAGAACTTTAGTAGGAATCCAGATGAAGTAGAGGAATTAATGAATCTCTGCAGAGTAGAATTGAAGAAAGCCCTTAATGACCCTAGGATACATGAGAATCAAGTTAGAGTGAAAGTCCTAGGTCACCTAGACGCACTACCAGAAGATATACAGGAAGCTGCTAATGAGTTAATGGAGAAAACAAAACATTATAAGAAATACGCTCTAAACAACGCCCTGGCGTATGGAGGAAGAGAAGAAATAATACAAGCTATACGTAGAAGAGTAAGAGAAGTGGAGGAGAGGAAATTATCCATCGACGACATCGATGAGGAAAAGTTTTCTAGATACCTATACACTAATGGTCTCCCAGACCCAGATCTCATACTTAGAACCTCTGGAGAGGAGAGGGTCTCGAATTTCTTATTATGGCAGTTAGCTTACTCAGAACTCTATTTCTCAGATGTTTACTGGCCAGCATTTCAGAAACAAGATTTCCTTAAAGCAATTCGTACATATCAGCAAAGGAAGAGGCGGTTTGGGAAATAGAATATCTTTTATTCTTCCTCTAACTCCTCTACTATTTCACCTAGTTTCCTAAACAGGTAATGTAACAGGTAAAATAAACTACTTAAACCTATAAAGATTATTGAGAAAGCCAGTAGTATCCCCAGAGTAGATGAGGATAATGATAATAGGGATATCCCATAGCTCTCATTCAAATAGACTACTAGCAGAGCAACACCAATTAACCCCGATAATGTAGATAAGAAGCCTGTTTTGAAATCATAGTGAGCAGAATATATTCTCTCCCTCATCCTGCGCTAACCTTTCCCGCTGCAAGGTTTACAGCATTCTGAACCTTACTCTGCAACTCAGAAAGCTTCTCCTTTGTTCTACCCTCCTGTTTTAAGAGAGTGTTCTTCCTCAACTCCAACGTTTCTTTACTATTCTTCAACTCTTCTATCACCTGCGACTTACCCTTAGTTTTAATAAGTATATTCCCCACATTTCTATAGATAGGTGTCTTATCATTCACCTTCTTCAACTCTTCCAAAGCCTCTTCCACCTCTCTAAGTTTAAGCTCCACTTGTTGTCTCTGCTGTTGAATCATCTGCAGTTGAAGCTGCATCTGCCTAAGTCTATTTATTTGATCCTGCAGTTGCTGAGATAAACCTTCATCTACCATAAGACACCTCTCCTCCTCTAATCTTGTTTTTACTTTAAATAAGTTGTTCCATCAATCAACAGGGTAAGGCTGAATTTTTTAGTTAACCTGTTACTATTTTAGTTAACCTACTACTATAATCCAATTCATTTAATGTTAACCTATACTATTTTAGTTAACCTACTACTATAATCCAATTCATTTAATGAAAAGCATTATATAGAGATATTTAAATATAGATGGTGAAGCTTAGGCTACGAATAATCCTGAGGAAATTTGAGTTTGTTTAATCCCGCACCTATAAAAATCTGGGATGTGATTAACTATGAAGAAAAACGATAAAATCATAATAGGTATTGGAATTTTAATCCTATTAATTTCAAGCAGTTTAATATACCTATGGTCCCCAGTATCTATTCAAGAAGAAAAGGTTGAGGTGAAGGATATCTTCTCCGCTTATGGTGTACTCAAGGATCTTCCTTCTGCCATAACGGTTTCTGATGAAAACCCCTTTTATGCTCTAATAGCTACTCCTCTTGCTGTCCATTATAATAGTGATGGTGAACAAAAAGTAATACCATTATATGTAGAAAACTTATCCTCCCCATCTAGAGCGGTTACTAGAACCAAAGAATTAGTGGGTATCCCTGTTGATTTAATAATCAGCAGTTCTATGGGTTCCGTGAAGGATATATCCTTGGAATTAGCTGAAAGGTTTTGGGAAAAAAGTAAAGGAGCTCTAATTATAGAGAATTCTCAAGAGGGTTATAATCTTGGTGTACCAGCTACACCAATTGCATCCTACCTTAGTATACCAATCATTGTTACGAATGATATGAATAAAAGTGTAGTAGAGGTGTTGAAGAAACTTGGAGTAGAATATACTATAATTTGTGGTAGAAATCTCAGTGGATATAAAGACACATTAAAATTAAGTAATCCATATGATGTCCTCAATTTTACAATTAACCTTGTTGAAGAGAAATTTGGAGAGGTTAATTATGTAACCCTTACAAATCCATTGGATGCCTGGAGAGCAAGGATACTTGATAAAAAGTTATATTCGTCTGGAATCTTGGAAACAACATCGTATGCGACTTCCATGCTTTTTAATGCACTCATTGGTCTTGCAACTGGGAAAACCTTTGCATCCTTTAATTTTACTATACCTGATGATTATAAATATGCACTCGTAAAAATAGAAGTTGTAAATTTAGATGCAGAAGGTGTAGATGAGTTTGGGGATTTTGTAGGTATACTTTATGCCGGTATAGATGATCCAAATGAGCCGGAATGTTACCAAACGAATGAACTCTCGACTTTTGGAGTGGCTTCGAAGGCAACTCCTGCAATAAGAGATGCTAATGGTAGAGTGATTAAAGACAGAGTCTATAACGAGGTCATGTTGTACAATAGAGGAGGTGCAAAATATATCATTACCGTTTTTGGGGAGTGGTTAACTAGGAAAACCGGTAGAATACAAATAAACATCGAGGTTGATAAGCTAGAGAATCCATTTTATGCGATGATGAAAGCTCTATCCTCTACTGCACCGTATTTAACAGCTTACCATAGAGGAATAATTTTTGCTCGTTCTGACTTTGCGTTTTATGCAGATGATAACGCTTTAACTAAGAACGGAGAGATATGTCCGGGTTATTATTCTATTAGAAGGAATCCGAGGTTAGCTTATGCTCATAATATGCACGTTTTTGAAAAGATCCACAAACCTTTAAACGAGCTACTGGCAAGGCTTGCAGACATTGACTTGTCTGATAGGAATGGACTAAAGTATCTCAGAGATCATTATGATATTAATCCGATATATATAGCTATTGTTGGGGATGCAGAGATGATGCCTAGAATAGTGTATGACAATTGGATGGAACCTATAGAAAGAAATATAAATGAGATATCTGGTGGAAGCGAGCTTGGCCCTGGTTTAGGTACTCCATCTGATTTTATATATGGAGATATAGATCCAATATGGGGAGATTACTCTAATCTAGCAAATGATACATATACTTATTATCCATATCAAGAGAATATTGTCGGTAGATTGGCAGGATGGGATGCTCAGGATGTATCTGCACAAATAGTGAGGACGATTTTTTATCGTGTTATAATAGATAGACTTGGGGACTGGAAAAATAAAGCAGGTGTTAGAGTCGGTGGTGGCCGAGATTTCCAAAGAGCTCCTATTAGATACATGATCTCTAAATTAACTGGTAATCATGAGGAAGCCGTGAAATTACCCACGGGTTTCTCAAGAATGGAAATGGAGAGAGCAAAGAAAACAATTTTGGAGCCCATGGGGTTTGAGGTAGAAACAGCCTACGATTACGAGGCGCAGTTAGAGGGTTTCACTGATGAAGCTCTGAATGAACTGAAAAAGGTTTGCTTATTGAATAGAGTTGCTTTTTTCAAAAATTACGTGTCAAAGTATATAGGCAATGGTGTAGCTAAAGGAAAGGAAATTATGGAAAATAGTAACTTTTTATTCGTAAATGCACATGGAAATCCTTATTTATATGGTATGGTTGGTCCATCGATTCTTGGTATAGGTCTTGGTGGACCATTGATAAAATATTTGTCGGAAAGATTTTTATCCTGTATTGATGGGGGATTCTTTGGTCCAGGGCATGCATATCAGTTTATTGGAACCGATGAAGTTAGAAGTGTAGAGACGTTAAATATGGGTCCGTCTGTAATGTGGTTAGATGCCTGTAGAAGTGGAAAAATAGGGGGGGTATATCCGAAAAATTCAATATCAATGGCCCTTATTCATGCAGGCGTAAATGTTTTAATAG
>CAZCPZ010000109.1:0-6092 GCA_964499875.1 uncultured Thermoplasmatales archaeon
GAGTATCAAAAATTGGACAATAGCATGGTGTGTCATCTATAATCTATGTTGGAGGGGAAAAAGTTGACAGTGTCTACAACAATAAGAACGAGGTGCGAATCTCAGAGTCATATGACAACGAGATCCATAACTGTAATAATTACAACAATGAAAACCATGGAGTCTACACTGACCTATACAAGGTTAACGCAACCTATAACTGGTGGGGTGATGAAACAGAGCACCATCACCCTGTTTTGAACACCTGTGGATTTGGAGATGAAGTTAGTGACAACGTCTCCTTCACACCATGGCTCACATCACCACATGGAGAAGAAAATATACCTCCAGTAGCGAATGATGATACTGCCACAACAAACGTTAATACACCCGTAACAATGGATGTAACAGCTAATGACTATGATACAGATGGGTTTTATAGAGAATATAATCATCGTAGACTACCCCACTACATGGAGAGATACTCATAGATGAAAACTTGAAGATCGTTTTTACTCCCCAACATGGTTATAAAGGTAGGGATTCCTTTACATATAAAGTTGTAGATGATAGAGCTGAAAGCAATACAGCAAGTTGTAAACAATAGAGATAATATCACCAATAAGTATTGAAATAACTAAACCAGCTAACCGCCTATACATCAATGATGAAGAGATTCTAGATACACCTTTCCCATTGATAATAGGAGGAATAACAGTTCAAGGAGACATCGATGAAATAGAGATACAAGTAGATAACGAGGTTATATATGAGAGTAGTGAAAACACCTAGATACACTCTACTATTATAGTAATGCAACAGGGTTACATGAGATAAAAGTGTTGCCCACCATGATAACATGAATAAATATTGGAGAGAAACAGAGAAGCACTATTCATCAACCTACCATAGAATTACCAACATAAATCTAACTCTCTTCTTTTTCTATTTCCACCATAGAAAACTCCAATGAGTATTCACTCTAGGAAAACGATAATAAACCATTTTGAGCATGTAATTCTTAAAATAGAGGGAGTAAAACTTGAAGATAAAGTTTAGGGTGAGGAAGAGAATAAACAAAAGCTATTACCCTCCATGGAGTAGAAGAAGTTGGATTAACAAAGTATTCCAAAAGAGAAACCAATATCCATTGAGAACCAAGAGGAAAACAGGGTTGAGATTTGATTTAAAAAAACATCTACCTTATCTAATTGTAACAACAGCGATAATGACAGCCTACTACCAGAATGATGATCTACCGGTATTCCTCTCATACATTGTATTGATACCGATCTTCGCTATACTTAGATTCGATGGACGTATACCAATTGGATACGCTATACTACTACTCATAATAGCAGCAATTATACTAGCATTGGGAAACGAGGAATTAGCTAACCAAATAGCAATCTATGTATACTGGCTTCTAGTAGTAGGTGTAGTATGCCTAACAATAGAGTATATAAGAGAAGAGAGAGGAAGAAAAACAAGGGACACAACTTAAAATCCTCTAGGTTTCGTATTGGAGAGACGAATTTTGATTTCCCTTAGAATCTTATTAGTATCCCCTACATCTATTCCATTAGGAATATAATCTAGATTATTCTCATCTGGTACAACCAATAACTTGCTACAGTCCTTGAATCTCCATAGTTTTTCCTCCAATTTTTTAATCTCACTTCTATTGATAGATTTCTTCCACTTAACCTCTCCAACTACTTTAAGTTTGTTGAAATCACCGAAACATAAATCCAGTTGAAGACTCGGTTTATTCATAGTGAAAGCCCGCATATTAAACAATTGAAAATAAATCCCTAAAAAACATCTCAACATGGAGGGGGATCTTCTCACTGAAATACTTCCTACTGAGATCCACCTCAGAAAAGTTATACTTTTCATCCGAGTAGTAGAGATCTATCATAGGGGTGAAATAAAATAGTTATATCTCTTCCCATGAAGTTCTGGTACCCTCCTTACTAGACCCATCTCAATTAGACTCTTAACATATGGCTTTATAGAGGCAACGTCTTGTTTCTCTATAATCCTATTGAAGTACAACATGGAGGCTACTTCTGATGAAGTTGATCTCCCAGAATTCAAAGCCCTTAGTATACCCTCATATCTAGCTGAGAGAATCCTCTCCTCTTCCTCAAAAGTTTCCCCAACCAATGCGGGTACCAACTAATCTGAGATTACCAAGGGGAACATCAATACCTTTATTGAACCATCTAAGTAGGATAGGTTCCCTCATATAAACAGAGGACTCAACTATTTTCCTGGGGTCTCTAAAGTTATTACTTAAACCTAATAGTATATCTCTCATCTATTAAATCCATCCTAAACTCTAGGAATAAATCTAGGATAGGTGACTTCCCACCGAGTAGATTCTTTGCTAAGTGAAGTGTAGATGTAATAAGTACAATATTATTTGGACTTCTAATGTGAAGCAAATCAAGGAAATCATTTGGTAGCCTATGAAATTCATCAATTATTACCACTTTACTCTCGTACTCCAGTATACTCAATAGCTCTTCATAGGAGATAACTCTATTCTTCTCTTCAAAGATATATACCTCTATCTCTTTTAATAAAAAAAATAAGATGAATCCTTGGAGATAGTTTTTAGCAAAAAAGTTTTACCGGTTTTCCTCCCACCATAGATCATTATGGGAGGGGATACCCTATTCATTCTATCAAATTCAAATTATTACTATAATTCAAATTATACTATTTAGTTTTTGCATTGAAGAATCTAGGATGTATAAGATAGCTAATTGAGTTGTTCATAATGGAAACCATTAAAACCTCTACGAACTAATACACCTTCTATTTCGAATAAAATTATCTTACAACCCCTTTCCCCTGTGGTAGAGGGACAACAAAGGAGAGGTTAAAAAACCGCTGATAGAACAGGACTTTCTGTAAAACTACTAACTATTTAACATAGTAGAGGGATACAACTAAGGGGAAAATGAATATACCTAGAAGATTAAAGAGAGAATGGATTCTACTAATCCCCATAGTATTTTTAGCATCAACCTTAACTTTCTATCCGCATCAAAACTATCCCTACCTGCTACATGTCGATGAGTGGTTTCATATAGCAGAGGCAAAACAAGTAGTTCTTGATAACAAGATAGACTGGTATACTGGGAAGAATTTTACTCTAGGAATGGAGAAGGGATGGCATCTAGTATTAGCATTAATCCAACTGATCTTTAAACCAACTATTAAACAATGGATATACCTCCCAGTAATCCTCCATATCACCTCTATACTAGTAGTATACTACTTCGTCTACAAACTATATAGTGGAAGAGAAGCAATAATAGCTTCACTACTAATAGCTTTAATACCAAGTAATGTAACAATAGGTGGACCAGTATTCATAGTACCAGTGAATCTAAGCCTAATACTTATACCACTAGCACTAATATTTGCATTTAAACTAGTGAAGATAAAAAATATATACAACTACCTACTGCTGCTACTTATAGCAACATTCCTATTATACTCTCATCCACCAACAGCTATGGTTTTAATACTAATACTAACCATATACTTTCTACTACAAGTATCCTCAAAGGAGGAGAGAGGAGAAGCAATTCAACTACTAATAGTGATAATCTCCTCCATAATACTATCCATACCAAACTATATACCAACCTTGCAAAGAAAAGGATTAGAGAGCATAAAATTCAACTTCTGGGTGTACCTAGAGGGAATACCACTATTATATGGATTCATACCAACAATATTCTTCATAATAGGAGTCTACATTATATCTAAAAAAGGGGATAAGAGAAGTTGGACACTAATCATAGCATCACTACTACTAATAGTAAACATATTATTCTTCACTAGAACAGGTTTAACATACCTCATACCATATCAGAGAACATACATACCCTTATTCCTACTAGTATCAATAATAGCGAGTAGAGGATACAGCTATATATTAAGGATAGATAAACCCCGTAGGAGTACCGGTCTGATAATACTAATCACCCTACTAATTCTAACAACCTATATAGCTGTAGAGAGAAACATAGAGGAGCAATACTATCATCTAATAGATGATGAAGACTATCATAGTTTCCTATGGATAAGAGAGAACACCTCACGGGGCTCAATTATACTACTAAACCCATGGAAAGCCAGGGCGTTACCAACAATTGCAGAGAGAAGAGTATACGCAGTTATGCCATTTGGACCGGATAAAGAAGAACTTAAACTAGTTGAAGAAACAAATAGATTCCTGAAGAATAACTGCACCAATACAACATTCTTAATAGAAAACAATATAAACATAGTTTATACGAGAGGGGAATGTAAAAACAAAAACCTAGTTGAGATAAAAGAAAACATATATATTCTAGAAACACATCTCGTTTAAACTAGTTTACTCTACAATGCCTAAACTTATCCCCTCCTCTTGGGAAGGGAGGTGAGGAGAGAAGTGAAGTTTAACAAGGAAATAATTACCTTTATCACAACAGCTATCGTGATAACTCTACTTATTCTAACAGCGATACCCCCAGCAACAGCGGTGTACCTAGACGCAGGTACACCAAGTACCACTAGTTTAACCAAAGGAAATACTGTAACATTTCATAATGTAAATCTAACTATAAGAGGAGCAGAGAGAATACCAGTGGAATACCTAAACTTCTCGATTTTCAGAAACAGTGATGATCAATGTATAGCATATGTAGAGTTCTATATAAATGGTAGTGAAAAGAGTGACCCCCTAAACAAATTTAGCATCCAACTAGTGACCCCTATAAATTTCTCCAGCTACTGGGGAAACGTTACATATGGTTACGATGAAAACACTGGTTGGAATGGAACACTAGCAGGATATGGATATGGTTATGGAGATAACAGCTATGGGGATCTAACTATCCTATATAATATAAGTTACATTACACATGCTACTGGTACATTCTATGCTAGATTATTTGTTAACGCAACCTCTCATACATATCAATCAAGTAAATCCACAACCTTCAAAGTTTCCTCTCCACCATCCACTGGTGGAGGTGGAGGAGGCCCATCTAATTCTCCACCAGTAGCAGATGCAAATGGACCCTACACAGGGTATGTTAACAAAGCAGTACCCTTTGATGGAACAGGTAGCTATGACTCAGATGGAACTATAGTTAATTATACCTGGGACTTTGGAGATGGAACAAAAGGATACGGAGAAACAACAACACACGTATATTCAAATCCAGGTACCTATCAAGTAACACTAACAGTTAAAGATGACGATGGTGCAACGGGTAGTGATACAACTACTGCGATGATACTTAATCAGACAACCGGTAACCTACCACCTGTAGCAAAGGCAAATGGACCATACAGTGGATTAACAGGAGGTGAGGTATTATTCAAAGCAACAGGTAGCTATGATCCAGATGGAACTATAGTTAATTATACCTGGGACTTTGGAGATGGAACAAAAGGATACGGAGAAACAACAACACACGTATATGATACAGCGGGGTTATACACAGTAATTTTAACTGTGGAGGATAACAACGGAGCAACAGGTAGTGACACTACAACAGTGGATATCGCTCTAGATACAGATGGAGATGGATGGTCAGATACAGAAGAAGAGATATATGGGACAAACCCGAGTGATCCCAATGATACACCAATAGATACAGATGGGGATAGGATACCAGATGACTATGATGAAAATGATGATAACGATGCACTAGATGATGAAATAGAGGAATTAATAGGCTCCAACCCCAAGGATCCAACAGATGTAGAAGCTATAACAAGTGACTGGTACTTGGTTGATACCAATGGAGATGGAGTATATGATGAATTCTATGATTCATCAAACGCTATTATGACACCAGTTGAAATAGGAGAAAACGGGGAGATACTAATAGATACGAATGGAGATGGGGTAGTAGATTACGTCTATGATCCAGCTAGTGGAGAGATCTCAACCTATGAGAAAGCTAAAGCAGAAGCGATACCGATTATATTCATAATACTAGGGGTCATAGCAGTTATAATAATAGTGATAATCATCCTATTTAAGATGGGCTACATCTATATAGAGGAGGAGGACGAAGAGAAGTAAAAAAACA
>CAZCPZ010000110.1:0-6007 GCA_964499875.1 uncultured Thermoplasmatales archaeon
TTCTTGAAATCCTCTAGGAACAGTTTCTTATCTTCTTCATCCATCTAATATGGGATGAATCCAGTTTATCTTTTAAACATTTACCTTCTCTCATTGTTTCTCTAACTCTTCTCGTTTTTTAAACCCTTGGGAGTGGTATCGGAATTAAAATATATCACCAAAAATCTTTTGTTTATTGTGTCATCTAGGATTCTTATTATAAGATGCACAGAGTGTGATGGTAAGGTATTCAAATACCTCAAGATTGGGAGGGGTAGAGTATGGCATTGTTGGAAGGGTAGAATTATAGAGGATTATAGTATCCATGAGGGTAGAGAAGTTAGATGTAGATGCGGGAATTTGATTGGTATAGATGAAGTTAAATGGATTAAACTTAAGCAACATGCAATCAAATACTAAGGAATTTGAATTTAAGAAATTGCAGGAGGAGATTAGAAGCTGCTGTAGATGTAGGTTATCTGAGACTAGATTACATGCTTTACCTGGAGAAGGATTATTGGATGCTAGGTTTATGCTTATTGCTCAAGCACCTGGTGTAAATGAGGATAAAGAGGGTTGTATGTTTATAGGTCCATCTGGTAGGGTATTAGATGAATTATTAGATAGTGTAGGTGTTGATAGAAATAGTTTGTATATGACGAATCTAGTTAAATGTATGTTACCAAGGTATAGGAAACCTAAGCAGGATGAGATAGAGGCTTGTAGTATATATCTTGAAAGAGAGATTAAGCTAGTGGATCCAGAAGTATTGGTACCACTGGGTTTCTACTCAACAACCTATGTACTTAGGAAATATAGTATCCCTATCCCAGGTAGAGATGATTTCTACAAGGTTTATGGTAAACTGTTTCTCTCTAATCATAAAAAGATTCTACCGTTGCAGCATCCAGCAGCGGTTATTCATAGACCTGAGTTAAAAGAAGTTTTACTGAGTAGTTACCATAAACTCAAGGTTTTATCTAAACCATGTAAATGGTATCTTGTTTGCCCTATGAAGAGGTTTTATGAAAAAGGAGTCTTAGATGCTAGGTGGATTGAGCTGTATTGTAAAGGGGATTGGGAGAGTTGTATTCGTTATCAGATGGAGGAGAGAGGTGAGTATCACCCAGATTATATGTTACCTGATGGAAGTTTTGATGAGAAACTAAGAATTTTTTAGCTTAAACCAATTATTAAACCATTATCATCTACATCTATCTTCTCAGACATTGGTTTCGCTGGTAACCCTGGCATGGTAGTGATTTTACCAGTCATTGGAACTAGGAATCCAGCTCCAGCGGAGAAACGGATACTTCTAACAGTGATCTTAAAACCTCTTGGTTTACCAAGCAAGGTTGGGTCATCTGATAGTGAGTACTGTGTTTTAGCTACGCATATAGGTAGTTTATCAAGTCCTTGTTCTTCACAAAGCATTATGTCTTGCTCTGCTTCTATGCTATATACTACTCGATCTGCACCATACATCTTCTTAGCGATAATCTCTATCTTCTCCTTGACAGGTAGATCAAGCTCGTATAGGTATCTAAACCTACCAGGTGTTTTATATAGTAGGCTGATTAGTTTACCTGCAAGTTCTATTCCTCCTTCCCCACCTTCCTGGTATACATCGCATACTGCTACAGGTATATCTTTTTCCTCACAGTATTTTTCCACCACCTCTATCTCCTCATCAGTGTCTCCATTGAATCTATTAATCGCTACAATTAGTGGTACTCCAAAGAATTGGATATTCTCTATATGTTTATCTAGGTTCTCTAAACCTCTTTTTATAGCCTCTATATTCTTTCCTCTTCCATGGTGTTTAAGTGCTCTTATACTTACTACCATAACTACTGCATCTGGTTTAAGTTTCCCAACCCTGCATACTATGTTGAAGAATTTCTCTGCTCCTAGTTCTGATCCAAAACCTGCCTCGGTTATGAAATAATCTGCTAGTTTAAGACCTAGTTTTGTTGAGATAAGGCTACTAGCTCCATGTGCAATATTAGCGAAGGGCCCACCATGTACAAATGCTGGTACTCCCTCAATGGTTTGCACCAGGTTAGGTTTCAATGCATCTCTTAATAGAGCTGTCATTGCTCCTACTGCTTTAAGATCTCTAGCAGTGATAGGTTTATCATCATAGGTGTAAGCAACTATAATCCTACTGAGTCTCTCCTTTAAATCCCTTATGTTCTCCGCTAAGCATAGTATCGCCATTATCTCAGATGCTGGTGTAATAGCAAAAGAGTTCTCGTGTGGTACTCCATCTTTTGGTCCACCAAGTCCAACTACTACATGCCTGAGTACGCGATCACTGATATCTAATACTCTTGGCCAAACAATGTATCTCTGATCTATATGAAACTTGTCTCCAAAGTGAATATGGTTATCCAATAGGCTTGCTAGTAGGTTATGTGCACTGGTTACTGCATGCATATCACCTGTGAAATGTAGGTTTATATCCTCCATTGGAACAACCTGTGAGTATCCTCCACCGGTGCCTCCTCCCTTCTTACCCATGATAGGGCCAAGCGATGGTTCTCTTATACCAAGCATAACTTTTTTACCAAGCTTCGCTAATGCTTGTGCTAATCCAATTGTTACAGTTGTTTTCCCTTCTCCCTCTGGTGTAGGGTTAATAGTTGTAACAAGTATAAGCCTACCATATTTCTTATCTTTTAGTCTATCAAAGATTTCAAGATTAATCTTTGCTTTGTATTCCCCACATGGTATTATCTCTTCTCGTTTTATACCTGCTTTCTCTGCAACCTCATATATATCTAGTAGTTTTGCTTCCCTAGAGATTTCTAAATCTGTTTTCATAAATTTTTATTCCCTCTTCTTCTAGCCATTATGTATAACTTGTTCTACTTTACTTAGTGTTTTTCTCAAATCCTCTTCTGCCTCTTCTTTTAGTTTCTTTATCTCTTCACTGGTTTCCTCTATGAATCCTTTGTCTTTTATGGAACCAAGGTTTATTTCCACGTTTAATATCGCTGCTTTTAAACCAGTGTATGCTAGTAGTGCTGCTACACCTGCATCAGTGATAGAGTTTTTGTTACCCTTCTCTGCTACAATACCTGCTAGTTTAAGTACTTCTAAACAAGTCTCTGCTGTTTCAAGAGGTGTTGCAGCTGCTTTCTTAAGGTTTTCTTCTATGGCTTTAAGTCGCTTCTCTTTCTCTTCCTCTGTTTCTTTTGGTAAGGAGTATGCCTTCATAACCTCGTTAAACACTATTGTATCTTCATCTACTAGTTTCTCTAATCTCTTCCTGAGTTTCTCACTTTCTCTCAGTGTTTTCTTCATCTCCTCTTCTACATCCCTATACTTTTTCTTCCCAATAGTTAGGTTACAAACCATTGATACCAGTGCTGATCCTAGTGCCCCTGAGGTTGCTGCTACACTTCCACCACCAGGAGCAGGTTTAGACGAGGCAACTTCCCCTATGAATTTGTACAGTGGTTTTGAAACAAGTTCCCCTTTCTCCTCCACTCTATACTCTATAATCTTCTCCTCTGGGTTAAAGGGATATAAATCAGATAACCCTAATTCCTCTATTGCTAATTCAACGAATTCATCTTCACTTAGATTCTTTAATCCTTTTCTCTCCGCGTAGAATCTACCTGATCTAACAAGTGCATCTTTTGGAACTAACCCTACGATCTCACTACCAGTTACAGATACTCCTCTCTTCTCTGCTTCCTCCTTTATAGCCTCATATACATCATGCATGTTAACTTCTTTATAGTTTAGTAGATTCATTGATACCTGAGCTATATTCTCATTATACATCATCCCTCCTGCTTGAACATATTTGAATCTCCCAGGTATACGCACTGGTTTCCCATCTGGTCCTATAACCTTGTTTCCATCTTTATCCTTCTTAACTTTACCACTTGTTCTAATCTCCCCTGCTATATCTGATGCTATACTCTTATCACTAGTTGATAGGTTAACATTATACGCTAATAGTATATCTCTGCAACCCGTTGCTGTTGCCCCACTCTTTGGTACAAAAACTGGTTCACCATAATCAGGTTTAAAAGAGGGGTCCCTGAATTTTTCTTCTAAAGCCTCATATTCTCCTTTTCTTATATCTGGTAGTTTAACCCTATCAGGTCTAGTAGCAGATTTAGCGTATAGGAAAACTGGTATTCCCATTTCTTTTGCAAGCCATTCACCGAATCTTTTAGAGAGCTCTATGCATTCCTCATCACTTACACCTTTAATGGGGATAAAAGGCATCACATCTAATGCACCCATCCTAGGGTGTTCACCTTTGTGTTTCCTCATATCAATGAGTTGTATACCTATCCTAGCAGCGTTACAAGCTGCTTTAAACACAGATTCTGGTTCTCCAACAAAAGTGTAAACAGTTCTATTGAAATCTCTTCCAGCATCAATATCAAGTAGTTTAACACCCGGTGTAGACTCTATAGCTGCTGCTATAGCTTGTATCACAGCTTCATCTCTACCTTCACTGAAATTAGGGACACACTCCACTATCTTATCCATACTTGTGGTCACCAAAAACCCTTAATCTAGATACTTCTTTTAACCATTAGGGTTGAAAGAATATGGAGGAAGTAGATTTATTGATCAAAGATGCCTCGGAGGTTCTAACTCTTAGAGGACCCGGTCACCCTAGATGTAAGGAGGAGATGAGGAATCTAGGGGTTATAGAAAAGGGTTCTATAGCTATAAAAGATGGTTTGATAGTAGATGTTGGAAGAAACCTTGAGTATAAAGCTGAGGAAACTATTGATGCCTCTGGTAAAACTGTTATGCCCGGTTTCGTGGATCCTCATACACACCTAGTTTTCGCTGGGACTAGAGAATTTGAACTTAAATGGAAACTAGATGGTCTCAGCTACCTTGAGATAAAAGACAGGGGAGGTGGAATAAATTATACTGTTGAGAAAACTAGGAAAGCTTCTTTTAATGAACTCTATCAGCAGAGTAAACAACGCTTAGATAACATGCTAATACATGGTACTACTACTTGCGAGGCTAAAACTGGTTATGGTTTAAACCCTGAAGCAGAGGATAAGATCCTTAGGGTTCAGAAGATGCTTAATGAAACTCATCCTGTGGATATAGTTTCAACATTCCTAGGTGCTCATGCTATTCCTAATGATTATAGTATCGATGAATACATGTCTCTACTACTAGATGTTATGATACCCGAGGCTTCTAAGAATGCCAAGTTCTGTGATGTATTCTGCGAGAAGGGTTTCTTCAACCTAGAGCAATCAAGAAAAATACTTGAGACTGGTAAGAGATATGGTCTTACCCCTAAGATTCATGCAGATGAATTATCCAGTATGGGTGGAGCTCTCTTGGCTGCAGAAGTAGGAGCAATATCAGCTGATCACCTACTAATGGTTTCTAATGAGGGTATAGAGGCTATGGCTTCAAAAGGTGTCATAGGGGTTATGCTACCAGGTACTCCTTTCTCTATGATGCTAGATAAGTATGCACCTGCTAGGAAGCTTATTGATGCTGGTGTACCACTTGCTCTAGCTACTGACCTCAACCCTAATTGTTACTGCGAGAATATGCAGTTCATGATTCAACTAGCTTGTCTATGTATGCATATGACACCAGAGGAATCTATCTGCGCTGCAACATATAATGCTGCTTGCGCGATCAAAATGGAGGATAAGATTGGGAGTTTAGAGAGAGGGAAGAAAGCAGATATCATCATACTTGATCCCCCCTCATACAAGTTTATACCTTATCATTTCGGTGTTAACTTGGTGAGTATGGTTATAAAGAATGGTGTTATTATTCATCGGAATCCAATTCATTGAGGAGACGACATGTTTTATGGTAGATTTCCACTCTATGATTCTTAAACCCAGGGTATTTTTTGAGAAACGACTCTATTATCTCATTAACATTCCTAATAGGTGTTTTTTCAATAAAAGTTTTAAGAGCCTTAGTTAGTTTCTCCTCTAGTTCCTCCTCTCTATGAGTCTCTAATATTTGACAGGTTAAATGGTAGATTTCATTTCTTTGCTTA
>CAZCPZ010000111.1:0-5985 GCA_964499875.1 uncultured Thermoplasmatales archaeon
AATACTCCTGTTGATCCATGGAGTAACAAGAAACCAATGGTTTCTATAAGTAAAAGTATGAAGGTGACGCTAAACTCTACATTGGTTAATAGAAGAGCGAATGGCAGAAAGAGTGAACCAAATCCTAATCCAACGGATAAACCATATATAGGGGTCTCTATTTGCTCTTGAAATCTCCTCATGTTTAAAACCATTGTTTTGAGAACCTGTTCAAGCACTGGAAAGAAGATTATGAAGAAGAGGAGGGATATACCAGAGGAGATAGAGAAAACTTCTATGATTGAGGACACAAAACCAGTGAATATCCCTACAACGAATAGGAGAAACAATGTTTTCTCCTTATAGTAACCCTCCCATCCTTTCAACCCTATGTATAGTATTATTAGAGCGGGTATCACACCTAGAAGCATACCTGCTGGTGGTAGCATAACTATTTTTAGCGAAACAGAAACAGGTTATAAAGGTTGAGTAGAAACAATGGTTAATAACCTAAGAATAGTTTCTAGTTAAAATGTTATGAGTAACAGCTATGTTGATCTAGTCAGCAGGAAAGTTAGAGAAATCTTATCTACTAGTGAAAAACAATCATTATCTCATAGATGGGATCACCTATATAGAGTTATGAGGAGAGCAGTTTCTCTAGTAGAGAAATGTAAATGTGAAGTAGATTTGGAGGTATTGAAGATTGCTGCTCTCCTCCATGATATTGATCAACCTTTTGATAGGAAGGAGGAGCATGTAGAGCGGAGTCTTAGGAAAGCTAGGGAGATCTTGTTAAGTATTGATTATCCGAGGGTAGAGGAGGTTTTAGATGTTATTAAACAGCATTCCACTGAGGGAGAGGAGAAACCTAGGAGTATGGAGGCTAAGATTCTTTTTGATGCTGATAAACTGGATGGAGTTGGAGCAATAGGTGTAGCTAGGGTTTTCATCTTTTGTGGACAGAGAGGGTTAACACCTGTTGAGGCTATTAATTGGTATAAAAGTAAGATTGAAAAAGCTATGAAGTTAATGCAAACAGAGATAGGGAAAAAGGAGGCGGAGGAGAAACTTAAGTATGTATTAGAGTTTTTTGAGAGATACAGTAGAGAGGATGAACAACCTCTTTAGAGTAACTATTTAAACAGTAAGGAGGTTTACAGGTTCATAGATGTTTAGGTGAGGAGATACTATTATGGTGATGGAGACACCTATTATTGTTGTTAATGTTAAAACCTATGCTGAGGCAACAGGAGAGAAGGCTTTGGAGATAGCTCGGGATATGGAGAAGGTTTCTGAGGAAACTAGTGTAAGTATGGCTATAGCGGTTCAACCTACTGATATCTCTCTGTGTAGCAGAGGGGTTTCTATACCAGTGTTAGCGCAGCATATTGATCCTATTACTCCCGGTAGTCACACAGGGTGGATACTACCAGAAGCTATTAAGGAAGCAGGAGCAGTTGGAACACTTATAAACCATAGTGAGCATCGATTGAAACTAGCTGATATAGATCTATGTATAAATCTAGCTAGAAAACTTGGTTTACTACAAATTGTTTGTACGAATAACATCGCTACTTCAAAAGCAGCTGCTGGGTTAAAACCTAGTTTTATAGCTGTTGAACCACCGGAGCTCATAGGGGGAGATATATCTGTTACTACAGCTGATCCACAAGTAGTTAGAGGTACTGTTGAGGTGGTTAAAAGTGTAGATGATGGGATAAAGGTGTTATGTGGTGCAGGTGTTAAGAGAGGAGAAGATGTATCAAAAGCTATTGAACTCGGAGCAGACGGAGTATTACTTGCTAGTGGAGTTGTTAAAGTAGAGGATAGGAGAAAAGTATTATTGGAGTTAGCAGATGGTGTGAGGAAGAGGATGTAGAGATGGGTACTCTACTGTTACCCTATCTATTTATCTTTCTTGGGGTTATAGAGATTATCTTCTCCATCCCGTTTATATATGGTAGAATTCCACCTAATAAGATAATTGGTTTCCAGATAAGAGAAACCTATAATAACAAGGATTTATGGTATAAGGTTAATAGATATAGTGGTAGAGATTTATTAGCTGCTGGAATCCTAATCCTATTTATGGGAGTGATATTCTTCTTCCTGAAAGTGGAATTACTAATGGGGTTTATAGTAGGTTTCTGGTTTGCAGTTATTCCTCTCATAGTAGTGAGTATAAGAAGTTATCTTTTTTTAAGGAGAGAAGTAAAGTAATTGATTTTGAAGAAGAGTTTTGAAGCAAAATATTTTCAACTACTATAGGATTCGGGGGTGGAGGTGGATCTATATGAAGATATTTGTAGATACTGCGGATCTCGATGAGATAAGAGAATTAGCCTCTTGGGGTGTAATCGATGGAGTAACAACTAATCCAACTCTTGTTAAAAGAAGTGGTAGATCCTTTGAGGAGATTATCAATGAGATTTTTAAACTAGTTGATGGACCAATTAGTTTAGAAGTTGTTAGTGAGAAAGCAGATGATATGGTGAGAGAAGCAGAAGGATTAGTTGAGAAAGTTGAATCTAAGTATAGAAGGAATGTAACTATAAAGATACCGATGACACCTGAGGGACTTAAAGCAGTGAAGAAACTAGGGGAGAAGGGTATAAAGACAAATGTTACACTAGTATTCTCTGCGAATCAAGCTCTTCTTGCAGCGAAAGCTGGGGCAACATTTGTAAGCCCCTTTATAGGGAGACTTGATGATATAGGGCAAGAGGGGATGCAGATTATAGAGGAGATTGTAACAATCTTTAGAAACTATGATATTAAAACAGAGGTGATAGTTGCTAGTATACGTCACCCTATACATGTTATACAAGCAGCTATGATAGGAGCAGATATCGCAACGATTCCACCAGGTGTTATACGGAAGATGGTTACTCATTCATTAACAGATGTGGGAATAGAGAGATTCCTACGGGATTGGGAGCAAGTTAAACATTAAAGTGCCCTAGAATTACATTCCCCTAAAACCCCCCTTGTTAGATGAGTCTACCATGTAGAGTATTGTAGAGATCCTCTAGATTGGTGAGAATCCTTACTTGACACTCGGGGATTTGAATAAATACTTCCCTTTTCTTTTTAGATTTTCCCGAGTTCTTTCTTCCTCTCCTTAGCTGTTTTACCAGTAGCTTCAAATAGGAATGCATTCCATTTCTTAATTACCTCATAGTCTCCAGTGATTTTCTTAGGGGGTTGTATCTCAACGAAAAGCGAGTTCTTCTCTTGTCTCATATTTATCTTCCCGATACCATCTGCTTCAAACTCTACTCCTCTAAACACATCTCCATCTACTCCAAAATACTTCTTGAGGAGAGAGTTAATATCTGGGTTATGACCTCGTTTAATCTTGTACTCTCTCATCCTCTTCTAACCTCCTCTAAGGCTTTCTCTACAGCTTCTCTAGCAGAGTCTACAATGAAACATTTAGAGGGGAGGAATTCTTTGAAGGAATCAGATGTTATCTTATCAACTACTCCACCTGTTCCTCTTATGAGTATAACTGGTTTATCGAATATTATAGCGAAGGAGATCTCACTTAATGTACCCCATCTCCCACTTATAGCTATTACTGCATCTGCAGCGTTAACAACTAAGAAGTTCCTCCTGTGACCGATACCTGTTACAATTGGGATATCAACGAATCTATTGGCTTCTCCTCTACTTTCAGGGAGTATACCAACTGTTAAACCTTTTTCTTCTTTAACACCTCTACAAACTGCTTCCATGATACCTGTTCGTCCTCCACATACTAGTATACAATTATTCTTAGCGATGTATCTCCCTACTTCCTCTGCTACTTCTAGAGCATAAGTCGATAGATCAGGGTCATCTCCGTCGCTACCGCAAACTGCGATAATGGGTCTCATAGTTGCTGTTGAATTCAATGAAAACTTTTAATGATTTCCAAAAAATATTTTCATTTCCTATCCTCCTTACTAATTTCCTCTAGGAAGATGAAAAAAACTTGGAGTACCCCCGCAAATCTTATAAATAGTAGGTGCTTTCACTAAAATCCTTGAACTCTACTTCCGGAGAAGACAGGTATGACACGGAGAATGAGGAAAACTAATCCAGTATTGATACAGCTCATACATGATCTTAAGAAGCATGCTAAGGAGAATGATGCACCTATATGGAAGGATATAGCAGAGAGACTAGAGAGACCTTCTAGGAACTGGGCGGAGGTTAATCTCAATAGAATCAGTAGGTATATACGAGATGATGAAACAGCTTTAATCCCAGGTAAAGTTTTATCCACAGGTGAACTTACAAAGAAGGTTCCAGTTGCAGCATGGGCTTTCTCAGAGAAAGCTAGGGAGAAGATACTTAAAGCAGGAGGGAAATGTTTAACTATACAAGAACTTATGAAACAGAATCCTAAAGGTAAAAACATCCGTATACTTGGGTGAGTGTAGAGATGAGAATCATTGATGCAGAAGGAGCAACCTTAGGGCGATTATGTACTTATGTAGCTAAGGCTCTATTGAAAGGTGAAGAGATAGTTATCATAAACTCAGAGAAAGCAGTGATATCTGGAAAGAAAAACATGATTAAAGAGGAGTATAAACAGAAGAGAGAAGTAGGAACTTATAGGAAGGGACCTTTTTTCCCAAGGATGCCTGATAGGATTGTGAAGAGGACTGTAAGAGGGATGCTACCTTATCAGACACCTCATGGAAGAGCAGCTTTTAAGAGACTCAAATGTTATATAGGAGTACCAGATGAGTTTAAGAATAAGAAAGTGGAGGTTATTGAGGAGGCAAAGAAGGATCACGTTGATTATATGACCATTGAAGAATTATCAAGATATCTAGGGGCGAAGTTTTAATGGTAACAAAGAAGATTGTTGTTACCTCAGGTAAGAGAAAAACTGCGATAGCAAGAGCAACTATAAGAGAGGGTAGAGGAATCATCCGTATCAACAAGAAACCCATTGAGATATATGAGCCAGAGGTTGCTAGGTGGAAGATCCTAGAGCCGGTAGCTCTTGCAGGGGATCTAGCAAAAAGCCTAGATATTGAGGTAAATGTGAAAGGTGGAGGATTCATGGGTCAAGCAAATGCTGCTCGTACTGCTATTGCAAGGGGATTAGTAGAGTATACCGGGGATGCTTCACTTAAAGCCCTATACTTACAAGTAGATAGAAGTCTACTAGTCAATGATCCAAGGAGGAAGGAACCAAAGAAACCACTTGGTAGAGGAGCTAGGAAGAAACGTCAGAAATCCTATAGGTGAGCATATATATGATTATACCTGTCAGATGTTTCACCTGCGGTAAGGTTATTGGGCACTACTACGAGGAATATAAGAAGAGATATGAGGAGTATAAGAAAGCCTTAGAATCCGGGGAGAAACCAAAGGAGACACCTAAGGATATACTTGATGACCTTGGTTTAGAGAGATACTGCTGCAGGAGAATGATAATCTCTCATGTTGATCTACTAGATGAAGTAGCACCATACGAGTAAAACCTTTTATCCAAGTAGAGGTATACCTTTTTCTAACCACTGCTGATATTGAAGGAGGGCGCGTGGCCTAGTCTGGATATGGCACTGGCCTTCTAAGCCAGTGGTCGCGGGTTCGAATCCCGCCGCGTCCGTCCACATCCTCCCCATATTTTTTGCACGAAACAACCAATTTTTCGCGTTGTTTCGTGCAGAGCCCGTTTTCCTCCTGCTTCCACGAACACCAACATATTTATAAGATAGCAGTTCCTGTTATCTCCTTGACTCGTCTCCTACCCCGATTCAAAATCTTTTGCAGAATGTTAGAATCTTCGCCGTTCCGATGGAAATTAGATCGTTCTAATCTAAGAGAATGTATTTCTTGATTCCATCCCACTCTTCAGTTACCTCTTGGTCTTTCCGTTTCTCAGATAGACAAAGATACTTGACGAGTTGTTGAATAGATCATGGATCTCCCTCGTAAAGAATACATTCAAGACAAAAACTATAGGTAACAGCATGGGGCCTCTGCATACTCCCCACTTGT
>CAZCPZ010000112.1:0-5867 GCA_964499875.1 uncultured Thermoplasmatales archaeon
CGTATCTAAGTCTATATGCCTTTTTATGTTGCTTCGACACCTCATCATACACCTGCGTCTCTTCTAGAATATCTAGATTCTTCAATTTATTGAGGTGACGATATATTGTTGGCTTAGAAGTATTTAACTTCTTAGCTAATTCCTCTACAAACCAAGCTCTCGTAGGATGTTTAACAAAGAACTCTGTGAACAGCTTATAGGGGATAGTTGGATCCGCTCCCTTAGATAAGTAACCGATTTGCTCAAGAAACGTTTTTGCAACAACTTCTATATCATCCTCGTTTGTTAAAGGTGTATTACTCACAACCTGTATTGTAAATACCATATGATACTATCCCCCAGGTGAATAGAGAATTCAATTTATAAAGATTTATTCTTTAAAGCTGTGGATGACTCATTGATCTCCATTAGCCTCCTAGGCTTCCCATCATAAAGTTTTAATAGACATTGATGTTACGGTTGCACCATTACTATAAAAGCGGAGGCGTAGTGTTTATGGACAAAGATGTCGAAGCCTTTATGGAGAAGTTGAAGAAAGATAACCCTGGAGAAAAAGAGTTTCATCAGGCTGTACAGGAAGTAGTGGAAAGTGTAATGCCTTTTATTAAAAAACATCCAAAGTATAAGGAGCATAAGGTTTTAGAGAGAATAGTGGAACCTGAGAGAGTAGTTACATTTAGAGTAACATGGGTGGATGACAACGGGGAGATACAAGTTAACAGAGGTTACAGAGTCCAGATGAATAGTGCTATAGGTCCATACAAAGGTGGTCTTCGATTCCATCCAACGGTTAACCTAAGTATACTAAAATTCCTCGCTTTCGAACAGATATTTAAGAACAGCCTTACTACACTACCGATAGGTGCTGGTAAAGGTGGAGCGAATTTTGATCCCAAAGGTAAATCAGATGCAGAGGTTATGAGATTCTGTCAAGCTTTCATGACAGAGCTATATAGACACATCGGTCCAGATACTGATGTCCCAGCGGGTGATATAGGAGTAGGTACACGCGAGATAGGGTATCTATTTGGGCAATACAAGAAACTTAGAAACGAGTTTACAGGTGTGTTAACCGGTAAAGGCCTCAATTGGGGTGGAAGCTTAATTAGACCAGAAGCAACAGGGTATGGAGCAGTATATTTTGCTCAGGAGATGCTTAAAACTAGAAAGGAATCCATAAAAGGAAAGATATGTGTAATCTCTGGATCTGGAAACGTAGCTCAGTATACAGCTGAGAAACTAATTCAACTAGGAGCAAAAGTAGTTACTCTATCTGATTCCTCCGGTATGATCTATGATCCAGATGGTATAGATGAAAAGAAACTCGAGTTTGTAAAGGAACTCAAGAATGTCAAGAGAGGTAGAATCAAAGAATATGCTGAGGAATTCAACGCTGAATATGAAGCAGGTAAGAAGCCATGGGATATCAGGTGTGACATGGCGTTTCCATCTGCTACACAGAATGAGATCAGCAAGGAGGATGCACAAACATTAGTCGATAATGGCTGTATATGTGTCACTGAGGGAGCAAACATGCCAACAGTTCCAGAAGGCATAAGGATATTCCAGGAGGCTAAGATACTCTTTGGACCAGGTAAAGCAGCAAATGCTGGTGGAGTAGCCACTAGCGTTCTCGAGATGAGTCAGAATAGTCAGAGACTCTACTGGACTAGAGGAGAAGTAGATGCGAAACTACATGAAATCATGAAGAAGATCCATGAGAACTGTGTTAAATACGGTAAAGAGAAGGATGGTTACATCAACTATGTAAAAGGTGCAAACATAGCTGGTTTCGTAAAAGTCGCGGATGCAATGATAGACCAGGGTGTTGTCTAAAACCATTTTTCCTCTACTATTCCCCTCTTATTTTTAATCTCCCCTACTATTTTATTCAAAGACATCATTTTTTAAATGAAAAGTCTATAGGGAATCTATCGGTGGAGGAAGAGTGCTTAATAAAACCATAGAATCTCGCAGGGAAATATATCACATGCTTATGCCTTTTAAAATCAGAGAGATACTACTTGTATCTAGTTTATATGATGCTTTCATCATAGAAGAAGAAGGGCTTATCTCCGAGTTAGTTATAGGGCAATACCAACACCATCTACTTAGCTCGCCACCCAGGGTAACTCGAGTTAGCTCTGGAGAGGAGGCTCTAGAGAAAGCTAAAGATGGGAGATTTGACATGGTTATAACAATGTCTAAACACATTGGAATGAATCCATTTGAATTCGGAGAGAAGATAAAGGAGATACATCCTCATCTACCAGTTATCCTACTAGTTACAGACTCAGCTGATATCGATTTCATAAAACAAGAGGAGAATCGAAGATGGAGGAGTATAGATAAGATCTTCTACTGGACAGGAGATCCAACTCTCTTCCTAGCTATAATAAAATGCGTTGAGGATTATTTCAATGCACCTCATGATACCATCAATGGGAATGTTCGAGTAATAATACTCGTAGAGGACTCTATTCAATTCTACTCCATGTTTTTACCTATCATCTACACTGAGATTGTACAGCAAACCAGGAGATCATTATCAGAGGATCTCAATGAGATGCAACGCCTACTGAAGAGAAGGATGCGTCCTAAAATCCTACTTGCAGAGACATATGAAGAAGCGGTCGAGTTATATGAGAAATACAAGGATTACATACTGGGTATAATAACAGATGTAGAATTCAAGAGAAATGGAGAAGTAGATTCAGAGGCAGGATATAAATTCATTGAGTATGTAAGAAGTAAATCAAAGTATGTTAGAATACTTGTAGAATCCTCTGATCAAAGAAACAGAGAGAAAGCAGAAAGTCTTGGGGCTTCTTTCCTATATAAAAACTCTCCTACACTTAGAGAAGATTTCGAAGGTTTCCTTCTCCAGGAACTAGGTTTTGGAGATTTCATTTTCCGTTTACCCAGTGAGGGGAAGTTAGTTGAGATAACTAGAGCCTCAAATATGAAGGAATTCGAAGAAGCTTTGAAGGAGAAGATACCATTAGAATCCATCAAGTATCACGCAGAACGAAATGATTTCTCCAACTGGTTGATGGCTCGAGGAGAATTTAAACTAGCCATGGAGCTTCAATCTAAGAAACTCTCTGATTTCACAGATCTCCAAGAGGTTAGGGAATACCTCATCAATGTCTTCAGGGAGAGTAGAAGAGAGAAACAAATGGGTGTTATAACAGATTTCTCTGAACAGAAATTTGAGTTTGATTCAACGTTCACGAGGATAAGAGGAGACTCACTAGGTGGAAAAGGACGTGGAATAGCATTTATTAGATCTCTAATTGCCAGATATGGTTTAGAAAAAAAGTATCCAGGTGTTAGAATAACAGTTCCCAGTACAGTTGTTATTGGAACACTAGAGTTTGATAGATTTCTAACAGAGAATAATATAAGAGAGAAGATAAGCGATGGAGATCTAACAGATGAAGAGATAGCAGAGATCTTCCTAGAGGGGGAGATATGTGAGGAATTAAAAGATGATTTAAGACGTCTCCTCAAATATTTTAGAACCCCTCTAGCAGTTAGATCATCTAGTATACTAGAGGATTCTCCAACTAGATCCTTTGCAGGTATCTACCTAACATATATGCTACCAAATAATCACCCTGATGATGAAGTTAGATTAAAACAACTCTGTCAAGCTATAAAACTCATATACGCCTCTGTTTTCTTCAAAGAAGCTAGAGAATATATTGCATCAACATCTTCTAAACCAGAGGAGGAGAAGATGGCAGTGGTTATACAGGAACTCGTTGGAATGGAGAATAACAACTGGTTTTATCCAACATTCTCTGGTGTAGCTCAATCCATTAACTTTTACCCTGTTTCTCCTCAAAAAACAGAGGATGGAATTGCAAGTACAGCAGTTGGTTTAGGTAAAACTGTGGTTAATGGTGAGAAATGCCTTCGTTTCTCACCTCGATACCCGAAACATATACCAGGTTTATCAACAACAAGTGAAATTCTAAGAGAGACACAGAGAGAATTATACGTACTAGATTTATCTAAGGAAGACTTTAAATTATCTATAAATGAGGATGTAACACTTAAAAAGATAAGGGTGGAGGACATTAAATATGATCCCGCTATTCCATTCCTAGCTAGTACATACGATATAAATGATGATATCATAAGAGATGGAGGTTCTCTAGATGATAAACCTATACTCATCACGTTTGCAGGGATACTTAAATATAATTTATTCCCATTAGCGGAGATCCTAAGAGAAATCCTAGATATAGGAGAGAAAGGGATGGGTTGCCCTATTCAAATCGAATTCGCAGTGAATCTAAGAGAAGATCAACCATCAACCTTTGCTCTACTACAAATCCGTCCACTACCTCAATATAGCGAGGAGAATATAACAATAGATGAACCAATATCTAGAGAACAAGCTCTACTCTACTCCACTAGAGCAATGGGAAATGGAATAGTGAAACTATGGGATGTAATCTATGTTAAACCAGATGGTTTCGATTCCACCAAAACCATTGAGATAGCTACAGAGATAGAACACCTAAACAGGGTAGTAGAAACACCTTACCTATTAATTGGACCAGGACGATGGGGTACTAGAGATAGATTCCTTGGTATACCTGTCTCCTGGGGAGATATATCGAATGCAAAAGTGATAGTTGAAGCGTCAATTGAGAACTTCCACTTTGAACCATCCCAGGGAACACACTTCCTACATAACGTTATCTCTAAAGGAGTTGGATACATTATGACATCTCATAAACCAGAGGAATTCATAGACTGGGAGTGGTTAGAAACTCAACCCTCCGTAGAGACACTTAGATACGTTAAATACCTCCATTTAAAAGATCCTCTACTAGTTAAACTTGATGGACGAAGAGGAGAAGCAGTTATACTTAAGCCCCTAGCTGAATAACTTTTATTACCCTTCTAATCACCAAAACTTATTATATCAGTTGTAGTTGCACCCTACAAATAAAGACACCTCCAGGGGGTAAAGGAATGATTCAATCATTCTATGAAAGTGTGTTAGAGGAGATCAATGAGACAGCAAAGAGGATCAATCCGGATTCAGGGACACATAAGATGATAAGGCATCCTGAGAGAGAACTAATAGTTAGTATACCCATTGTTAGAGATAATGGTGAAATCGAGGTGTTCACAGGTTATAGAGTACAACACTCTAGTGCTAGAGGTCCATGTAAAGGAGGAATAAGGTATCATCCAGAGACTAATCTAGATGAAATCCGAGCATTAGCAACACTTATGTCTTTTAAATGCGCCGTAGCTAATGTTCCATTTGGAGGGGCAAAAGGAGGTATTACTTGTGACCCATCTAAACTCTCTAAGAAAGAGCTTCAGAGGTTGACGAAGAGATACGCTGCAATGATACTACCTATAATAGGATCACGAGCAGACATACCTGCTCCAGATGCTAACACCAACGAGGAAACCATGGGTTGGATAATGGATGCAGTTTCCATGTACGAAGGTAGAACCCGTTCTTGATATCGTTACAGATAAACCTCTTGATTTAGGAGGATCCCTAGGTAGGAGAGAGGCAACTGGTGGAGGGGTTATGCTTATAACACTAGAGATATTGAAGAAATTAGACAGGGATCATAGAGAAGCAACAATAGCAGTGCAAGGATTTGGAAACGTAGGATCCGCTGGAGCAGAGCTATTAATGGAACAGGGTTGCAGAGTTGTTGCAGTGAGTGATGTCTCAGGTGGATTATATAATCCAGATGGTTTAGATATTCCAAGGCTTATAAAACATGTATATGGAGGTAAAAGAATACAGCTGTTGAAGGATTATCCAAGAGAGGATGGAGAGGAATTCATTAGTAATGAGGAATTACTAACCTTAGATGTAG